>JAYPSS010000129.1:0-4178 GCA_038133115.1 Flavobacteriaceae bacterium
ACCGCTTCGATGCGATTTGCGGGGTTCATTTGATAGGTTTTTTTGTCTTCAGGGATGTCTTCGGCATCGACCGGTGCTGAATCGAGCGCGTCTCTAAAAGGCCCATAAAATGCACTTGCATATTTTGCCGCATAACTTAAGATACCCACGTCTTCAAAACCTTCAGCATCGAGGGCTTTTCTTATCTCGATGATTCGTCCATCCATCATGTCGCTGGGAGCGACCAGGTCGGCTCCAGCTCTGGCATGCGAAACGCTCATTTTGCATAACGCTTCTACGGTAGGGTCGTTTAGGATCTTTTTGCCAGCAACGATGCCGTCATGTCCGTAAATCGAGAATGGATCTAGGGCAACATCGGTTAAAACTAGCATTTCTGAATTCGTAGTCTTAACGGTTTTAATTGCCCTCTGCATGAGGCCTTCTGGATTCCAGGCTTCAACTCCCTCATTATCTTTTTTAGCATCGTCGGTTTTTGCGAATAAAAGAACCGCTTTTAAGTTTAAGGCGGTAAGTTCTCGAATTTCATCTTCTAATAGGTCAAGACTCATCCGATATTGGCCGGGCATGGACAAGATTTCTTCTTTTATACCCGCCCCCTCGACTACAAATAGCGGTACGATAAAGTCGTCAACAGTTAACGTAGTTTCTTGAACTAATGAGCGAAGTGCATTTGAGGTTCTTAGCCTGCGATTTCTAATGATTGGGTACATAGATTTCTCCTTTAAGGTAAAGTTGAGCATTTCCTGTAATAAGTGCTCTTTCTCCGTTTATTTCGCACACAAGGTCCCCTTTTCTTTTAGACTCTTGCCGTGCACTGAGTTTTGTTTTATTTAGTTTTTTCGACCAGTATACCACAAGAGAGGTGTGTGCTGAACCGGTTACAGGATCTTCGTTAATCCCGACGGCTGGCCCGAAGAATCGTGACACAAAATCAACATCGGTTCCTTTTGCAGTGACGATCACCCCTACATAGGGCCATCTTTTGATGCTTTCGAAATCGGGTTGTATTGCTTTTACAACAGCTTCGTTTTCAACTCTTAAAATAAGATCGGTTCGCCCGGTGTAGGCTTCAAGAATGGGGCTGCCAATCGCTTCAATCCATTCATTTTTTATACCGACCGGTATAATTTTATCAATAGGAAAATCAAGCGTTAAAAGATCTTCACTCTTAGTTACCATTAGCTCTCCCGAACGAAGGCTTTGAAATCGAATGACATCTTTAACATTCTTTTCGTTGAATAAGACGTAAGCAGAGGCTAGTGTGGCATGTCCACAAAGAACCACCTCTACCGTTGGTGTAAACCATCGT
The DNA here is from genome assembly GCA_038133115.1 of Flavobacteriaceae bacterium. Taxonomy (GTDB): domain Bacteria; phylum Bacteroidota; class Bacteroidia; order Flavobacteriales; family Flavobacteriaceae; genus UBA3478. The sequence continues at coordinate 1,310 of JAYPSS010000129.1, forward strand.
ATTTGAAAGGGCTCCAGATCGGTACGAATAAATGCCGTTTCTGCGAGATTGTTTTCTGCGGCAATTTGCTGCATTACCTCATCTTCTAACGTCCCCTCTAATAAACACACTCCCGCAGGATTCCCCGAGAACACCTTAGAAGTGAAGGCGTCTACTTGGTAAAAGGGGATGATTGTTCTATCCTTTATGCCCATGCTCGCGGTTCTTTTAGGGTTTGTAGTAGCTTTTCTTCCTTGCTACCCGTCTCAGGCGAATGATTGTATTGCCATTGAACATGGGGCGGCAAACTCATTAGAATACTCTCAATGCGACCGTTAGTTCTTAGCCCGAAAAGAGTTCCTTTATCGTGTACAAGATTGAATTCGACATATCGGCCACGTCGTATTTCTTGCCATTCTCTTTGCTTGTCAGTATAACTGAGGTTTTTTCTCCGCTCAACGATCGGTACATAGGCGCTTATAAAACTGTTACCGACTTCGGTGACAAAGTTGTACCACTGCTCTAAACTTTGATCATCGGTTTGTTTGAGGTAGTCAAAGAATAAACCTCCGACTCCTCTCGCCTCGTCTCGGTGAGCGTTCCAGAAATAGCGGTCACAAGCTTCTTTGTATTTTAGATAAAAAGAGGGGTTGTGCTTATCACAAACCGTTTTACAAACCCTGTGAAAATGTGTCGCATCTTCTTCAAAAAGATAGTAGGGAGTAAGGTCTTGACCTCCCCCGAACCAAGCATCGGCTAAACTTCCGTCATCTTTGTATAATTCGAAATACCTCCAATTTGCGTGAACCGTTGGTACCATTGGGTTTTTTGGGTGAATGACTAGCGAAAGTCCACAAGCGAAAAAGCTTCCTTCTTTTACGTTGAAGTAGGCTTTCATTGAATCGGGTAACTCGCCGTGAACGGCTGAAATGTTGACACCACCTTTTTCGAAAACAGCGCCATTTTCAATCACGCGAGTTCTTCCGCCCCCACCGCCTTTTCGGTCCCAAAGATCTTCTTGAAATTTGGCTTCTGTGTCAGCTGTTTCTAGCGCATTACAAATTTGGTCTTGCAGCCCTTGTATATAGTCGTAAAAGCGATCTTTTTGTGAGGTCATAACGCTGATTTTATCCTGGATATTCTTTTACCGCATCAATAAATGCTTTAGCATGATCGATGGGGATGTTGGGAAGAATACCGTGTCCCAGATTTACAATGTAGCGATCCTTTCCGAAGGCATCGATCATTTGCCACACATCTGCTTTAATTCTTGACGGAGGAGATAATAATCGAGAGGGGTCGTAGTTTCCTTGAAGCGTAATTTTTCCTTTGCTGAGGTAACGTGCATTTCTTGCTGAGCAGGTCCAGTCTACTCCTAAAGCTGAGGCGCCTGAATCAGCCATTTCCCCTAGGGCGAACCAACAGCCTTTTCCGAATAAAATTACAGGGGCCAAGTCTTTCAGCGCATCTACGATTTGTTGCATGTACTGCATCGAGAATTCTTTGTAATCTTCTGGGCTTAACATTCCGCCCCAAGAGTCAAATACTTGAACAGCGTGCACTCCTGCTGCTACTTTGGCCTTTAGATAAGCGATGGTCGTATCGGTGATTTTTTGAAGTAGGGCGTGAGCAGTTTTTGGATCTGAAAAACACAATCCTTTAGCAACATCGAAACTCTTACTCCCTTGGCCTTGCACGCAGTAGCAAAGAATGGTCCATGGAGATCCGGCAAAACCGATCAGCGGCACACTGTTGTCTAATTTTTCAAGGGTTAGCGTAATTGCCTCTAAGACATAACCTAGACTCTCTTCGATATCGGGAACGATCACATGATCTAAATCATAGGCTTTTCGAATCGGGTTAGGCAAAAATGGGCCAACACCCGGACGCATTTCAACGTCGATGTTCATTGCCTGTGGAACCACCAAAATATCGCTGAACAAAATGGCAGCATCCATCCCATATCTTCGAAGCGGCTGAACCGTAATTTCAGAGGCTAGCTCTGGGGTTTGACAACGAGTAAAGAAGTCATACTTTTCTTTGAGCTCCATGAATTCAGGAAGATAACGTCCCGCTTGTCGCATCATCCAAACAGGAGGGCGAGATACACTTTCTCCTCGTAAGGCTTTAAGATAAAGGTCATTTTTAGGGCTAGTTGCTCCCATAATTATTGTTTTTTTAGGTCTAAAATGCAGTCTAAAACCATTCGCTCGCTGCTAGGAGTTTTCGCGACTGCTGTTACTGGTATGTTCAGGCTTTCTGCTTTTTGTGCGGTAGTCTCTCCGATACAATAGACTTTTACACCTTCATCAATCGAATTGCTTTTTAAAAAGTATTCGATTCCCTGCGGGCTATAAAAGAGAACCACATCAAACGATTCAGAAACCTTTTTCAAATTAGGAATGGTGAGATAAACATCTATGGCGTCTGCTTTTTTAGAACGAATATAGGCTTCGGTTTCTTTGGTTTTTTTGACACCGGTCAGCCATAGTTTTCGCTTTTCTTCGAGTTCAGCAATCGAAAGCTTTTCTTCGATTAATTCGCTGGCGGAATGCGCGATTTCAACTACTCTAAGGTCTAGCTTTCTTAGTGCTTCTGCAGTTTTATCCCCCACACAATACCAGTCGGTATTTAATAGGTGTTCTTGATCTTGATTCTTCCAATAATGTGAAAGCGCGGTTACTGCATTTTGACTACTGCAGATATATACATCGTACCTCGGGGCTGCAAAGGGTAGCGGCTCAGCGCTAATTATGTCGTAGTGGCTGATTTGATGTCCGGCAGCAAGAAGGCGTTCGAAAGAAACCTCACTTAAGGTTTTCGTACTAAGAATCTTTGCCATCCCTCAATTCTTTTAAAATTTCTTCACCTCCTGATTTTAGAACTTCAT
>JAYPSS010000130.1:0-4090 GCA_038133115.1 Flavobacteriaceae bacterium
TTAAGAATTGGTTTCTCTTCTCAAAGATGATACTACCATTTTCAATGAGTAATTCGTCGTATAAGGCAAGGGTATCCTTCTGGAAAACATTATTTTTTGCGAAGTATTTCAGTAAGGAATTTCTTTGACTGAGGGCCTGATTGTATTTGAGCAGTGCATTTAAATAGTTAGGGTCTGATTGAGAAATAATACTGTCAATGAATTTTCTCCTGGTTTCGCTGCCTTCTGAAATAAGGTCTCGGTCAGCCGGTGAAATAATGACCAATGGAATTTTTCCAATGTGATCGCTGATTCGATCGTAAGTTTTTCCATTGAGTTTTACTGTCTTTTTGGTGCCCTTTTTGAATCCGACGAAAAGATCGAGATCTCTCTGATCGATTTTGAATCTACCTTCTAAAGTGAACAATTCAGAACCATGTCTAACATTTTGAGTGCTTTGAGGATTAAAATAGCTTTTGGTAAAAGCTAAGTGATAAATCGCATCTAGAATAGTGGTTTTACCTGTACCATTTCTACCAACCAAGCAATTAATAGACGTATCAAAATCGAATTGATCGGCTTCGAAATTCTTATAGTTGATGAGGGATAGATGTTCTAGATACATAACTAAAAATGGATGGTAAAAATAAGCATTGTTACTCAGTCGGTAGATTATGATAAAAATTCTATTTTTGCCCATCTAATATAATAGTATACCATGGCGAGTTATCAGCGAAGAGGATATAAGAAATCAGTTAAGGCCGTTGAGTCTAACGAAGAGGTTGTAGATCAGAACAGTCAAACAGCTGAGGTTTTTTCAGCATTAGACTCAGGGGCATCCCGATCTGAAGAGTGGTTTAGAAAAAATCAGAAAATTATTTTAGGCTTGATCATTGCGATTGCAGTGGTAGGTATTGGAAGCTTTGCCTACAATGAGTTTATTTTAGCTCCAAAGGAGCGCGAAGCAGCCAATGAACTATACTATCCACAGTCTTATTTCGAACAATCTACTCAACCTGGCGTAGCAAAAGATTCGCTATTGGGTCTTGCGCTAAACGGTGCTCAAGGGAAATACGGATTCGTTGATATCATCGATAACTATTCGGGCACGAAAGCAGCTAAATTAGCTTCTTACGGGGCAGGAATGTCTTACCTACAGTTAGGTCAGTATGCTGAAGCGATCACTGCTTTGGAAGGCTTTTCTTCGGATGATGCGATCCTATCTGCTCTAGCTAAAGGTGCTATCGCAGATGCTTACGCCGGTTTAGAGCGTTACTCTGACGCACTTGCTGCTTACGAGTCTGCTTTTAATCAGGATACCAATGACTTTACTACGCCGATGTTCTTACGCAAAGCTTTATTTATGGCTCTTGAGATTAATGAAACCGGTAAAGCACTGAGATATGCAAAGCGTTTAAAGAAAGAGTATACCGGTAACACGGAGGCATCGGGTATCGACGCGATTATCGGAAACCTGGAGTAAGAGTGGCTACAGCACATCATCACTTATCAACTTACGATTCATCCAAGGTTCCTTCGGGTGAGGGCAAGAGGTTTGCCGTAATCACTGCAGACTGGAATGAAGAAATTACTCATGCACTTAGAGATGGTTGTCTTTCGACATTAGTTGAACACCAAGCGGGAACTATTGATCAGATTGCTGTACCTGGTGCGGTGGAGCTTACTTATGCGGCGTCTAAATGTGTGAAGGCCGAGAATTACGATGCCATTATCGTTATTGGTTGTGTGATTAGAGGTGAAACGGCGCACTTTGATTTTGTTTGTCAATCCATTACTCAGGGCGTCACTGAGCTCAATTTAAAAGGAACTACCCCTGTAATCTTCTGTGTATTAACTGATAATCACATCGATCAATCTAGAGAGCGAAGTGGTGGTAAGCACGGTAATAAGGGTGTTGAGGCAGCAATAGCTGCACTTCAAATGTCTGAAGTTTAACTTCGGGTTCATCGATTCTTAGTATCTTTATTCTATGGCATTTCTAAAGATGAAATCGCATAAGAAATTCGGATACCAACCTCGCTACTATAAAGGGGAAGGTTCTCCTTTCAAGATGGAGCATCGTTTCGATGCTTTTCGTAGTACAGCCCAGCCCCCAAGAGGCTTAAAAAACAAGTTTTTTTGGGCTATCGATGATCTTAAATCGGGTGAAGAATCAAAAAAAAGTAACCGATTGGTTTTAACCATAGCTCTAATTTTAATCTTTTTCTTTTTAGTCATTATTGACTTTGATCTAAGCATTTTCACCAGTCGTGCCTGAAATTTTTAAGCTTCCAGAACATGTAGCCAATCAGATAGCCGCAGGGGAAGTTGTACAACGTCCGGCCTCAGTGGTTAAGGAATTGCTTGAGAATGCGGTTGATGCTGGATCTACAAGTGTCACCTTGATTATTAGGGAATCAGGTAAGGAATTAATCAGTGTCATTGATAATGGAGTAGGTATTGATAAAGACCAGTTAGAATTGGCCTTTGAGCGTCATGCGACTTCTAAAATTCGATCTGCAGAAGATTTATTTACCTTAAGAACAAAGGGGTTTAGAGGGGAAGCATTAGCAAGTATTGCAGCCATTGCCCAGGTAAACTTTAGGAGTAGAGTTCGAGGTTTAGAAGAGGCTTTCGAATATACCAACCATGGCGGACAGTCGTATAACATTGAAGAAGTTGTTGCTGAGGTAGGTACTACTATTTCTGTAAAACATCTTTTTTTCAATATACCTGCTCGTAGAAATTTCTTGAAATCGAATTCAGTAGAATTGAAGCATTGCATCGATGAGTTTCAGAGGGTAGCTCTTATTCATACTGATATTCATTGGAAAATGTATTCGGATGATCAAGTATTATTTGACCTTCCTCCATCTAATTTACTACAACGCATCGGGCATGTTTTTGGATCGAAATATCCTGAGCGTGTTCTACCCGTTCAGGAGGCTACTGAAGTGGTGAAAATTTCGGGATATGTTCAGAAACCTGAATTTGCCAAAAAGTCGAGACAAGAACAATTCTTTTTCGTAAATGGTCGCTATGTGCGTCATTCCTATTTGCACAAGGCAGTGATTAAGGCCTATGAAGGTCTTTTAAATAACGATTACCATCCTGGATATTTTATTTTTCTTGAGGTAGACCCATCGATGGTTGACGTTAATATACATCCGACCAAAACAGAAATAAAACTGGTCGATGAGTTTGAGATTTTCACGCTATTGCAGGCAACTGTCCGCCACAGCCTAGGACAATTCAGAGTCAATGCAAGCATCGATTTTGATCTCAACCCAGATTATCAGGTAGATTATCGGTCTGAACGGTCGTCTTCTCCTGGCCGCATTCCCAAAGTTCAAGTTGATCCTAGCTTCAACCCATTCGTGTCAGAAGATGCCAGCGATGCTTTAGGATTCAGTCAACTCGTAGTGGAAACTGAAGCCGAGCAGACTACCTTTTCTGATGACTTTGAAAGAGATACGATAAGCTTTGAGTCTTCACAATCACCTATTCAACTCGACATGAAATATCTTGTCATTGCTAGAGATACTAAACTATTGTTAATCGATCAGTACAGAGCTCATCAGCGCGTGATTTATGAACAATTATTGGCGGCAATGACCGTTGAGGTATCTAACACTCAACAGTGGTTGTTTGCTGAAGAAATTGAGTTAAACCCTTCGGAGCGCAACCAGTTCGCACAAATTGAAGATCAGTTAAGAGATCTAGGCTTTGCTATGAGTTTAACAGACCATCAACTCACCTTAAGTGGTGGTCCTGAATTTTTAGACACTCCTTATGCTCTAAAGCTTTTCAAGGAACTTCTTAATCTTTCGCAGGATGCGCATTCGTTAGAGAGTTTTTCTACTGCTGAGCTATCGGCTAGAATTTTGTCTCGAAATATGGCTATTCGATCGGGGGTGAAGCTATCGACCGAACAAATGAGAAAACTTTTAGAAGATCTAAATTTGTGTAAGGAACGCGAGTGGTCGCCAGATCAGAAGCTAATCTTTAGGTTAATCGATGTTCAAGAAATTGCACGTAAATTCTAGGCTATGCTACAACAAATGACTCCCGCTGTACGTGGAATACTTATCGCTAATGTGTTGTTCTTTAT
>JAYPSS010000131.1:0-4030 GCA_038133115.1 Flavobacteriaceae bacterium
AAGGTTTTGAAATTGGTGATACGGTTGCTGATTTTGAAAACCCTGAAGCACTGCCATCTATTGCGATTGACGAGCCAACGATGAGTATGTTGTTTACCATTAATGACAGCCCATTCTTTGGAAAGGACGGTAAGTTTGTTACTTCAAGACACATCAAAGAGCGTCTAGAAAAAGAGTTAGAAAAGAATCTTGCCCTACGTATTAAAGCCACCGATAGTGCAGACCGTTTTATTGTCTACGGACGTGGAGTACTCCATTTATCTGTTCTTATCGAAACGATGCGTAGAGAAGGGTATGAAATACAGATCGGACAACCGCAGGTAATCATCAAAGAGATTGACGGAGTGAAGTGTGAGCCTGTTGAACAATTGACTATTGACCTTCCTGAGGAGGTTTCGGGTAAGGCTGTTGAGATGGTTTCTATGCGTAAAGGTGAAATGATTAGTATGGAGTCACGTGGTGCGCGCATGTTCATTGAGTTTATTATTCCTTCACGAGGTATCATTGGTCTTAGAAATCAACTACTTACTGCAACCGCAGGAGAGGCGATTATGGCTCACCGGTTCTTAGAGTATCAACCATTAAAAGGCCCAATTCCTGGTCGAATTAACGGTTCAATGGTGTCTCTTGAAAATGGCACTGCGATTCCTTACTCCATTGATAAGCTTCAGGAGAGAGGTACGTTCTTTATTGACCCAGGAGAAGATATTTATGAAGGTCAAGTAATTGGCGAAAATTCGCGTGCCGATGATATGGGGGTTAACATCACTAAGACGAAAAAGCTTACAAACGTTCGCGCTTCAGGATCGGATGATAAAGCCCGCATCGTACCTGCGATTAAATTTTCTTTAGAGCAGGCTTTAGAGTATATCCAGAAGGACGAGTACGTTGAGGTCACTCCAAATCACTTAAGACTGCGTAAGATCCTATTGAAAGAGACCGACAGAAAACGTTCAAAGGCTATTTAACCGCAGCAGCGGCTCCAACAATTCCGGCATTATTTCTTAACGTGGCAACTCTGATCGGTGTATTGGCAGTGATAAGATGCTTGTATTCGTCGTAACGCTTTGATAGCCCTCCACCTAATATGAAAAGGTCTGGTGCTACAAGTAGTTCGGTAATTTTTAAAAATTTGCTGAATCTTACGGCCCACTCATCTATTTCTAGACCTTCACGTTGCATGGCGCCATTCGAGGCCCAATCCTCAATTTTTTTAAATTTTTTGTAGGGTATTTGTCCAAGCTCGAAATTGGGAATAAGCTCGCCATTATAGAATGCGCCGCTACCGAGGCCTGTTCCGATAGTAATCATTAGAACAAGACCTATTTCGCCTTTACCTACACCGTAATTCATAGTGGCGTATCCGGCTGCGTCAGCATCGTTAACTACCGTAAAATCTAAACCAGTCTGTTCTTTAAAGATTTCGCTTACATTTTGATTTTTCCACGACTTGTGTAAGTTGCCGTTGGATAGGCAGACTCCGTTTTTTATAATTGTTGGGAAACCTACGCCCACTTTCCCTATGTAATCAAAGTGAGTAACGATTTTACCAACTGCTTTGGCCATGCTTTTTGGGTTCCTCTTTTGAGGTGTAGGAACTCTGAATCGCTCGCTAACGAGCTCACCGGTCACAGGGTCTACAAGAGCTCCCTTCATTCCTGTTCCTCCAATATCAATACCAAGTACAGCCATAAGTAGTTGTTTTAAGGGCTACAAATAAATAGATTTTTTAAGAACCGACGGGTTCTAACTTCTGAACCCCTTGATTTTCACAACGAATTACGGGGTGATTATACCTTTTAATCAATCGGTAGTCATGTGTGGCTAAAATTACCGTGTTGCCTCTGCGATGAAGTTCCTCAAACAAATCCATCACTTCTATTGCCGTTTCAGGGTCTAGATTTCCCGTTGGTTCATCGGCAATGATGAGTTCAGGATCATTTAAAAGTGCTCGGGCTATGGCTACGCGCTGTTTTTCTCCGCCAGAGAGGTGATGTATAAATCGCTCATGCTTACCAGAGATTCCAACTTTGTCCAGAGTTTGCATAATTCGATCCTTTCGGTCTGATGACGATTTCCATCCGGTTGCTTTTAGAACGACGTCAAGGTTGTCAAAAACATTACGGTCGTCGAGTAATCTAAAATCTTGAAATACGATTCCTAATTGTCTTCTCAGCGTCGGTAATTCGTTCTCTTTGAGTTTCGCCAAATTGAAGGACTTAAAACTTGCTGTTCCTTTACTAATCTGGGTATCTCCATAGATCGCTTTCAGAAGACTGCTTTTGCCAGAACCTGTTTTGCCAATTAAATAGAGGTAATCCCCTTTATTGACTTCGAGAGATAACTCTTTTAAAATCACCTCGTTTCTAATCCCAATATCTGCAGATTGCAAGCTTAACAGCAATTGGTGTGAGCTCATTAATTCTTTTTTGATTCTCTAAAGTTAGCAAATAGCGAACTTACAATTTGAGGATTATTTAGATGATCTAGGTTTTTACTATTTTCAAACTCCAAATTTAGAATGCTATGAATTTCAGGTTAATCGTATTGGGAATATTGTTTGTTTTTAGCTCTTGTTTGAGTAAAGTTGAGGTGGATACGATTGTTTTCAATGGACAGATTTATTCACTTGATTCGGTGAACACAACCTATACGGCCATGGCAATCGACAAAGGTCGGATCGTTACGCTAGGCTCGGATGATTTGAAAAATCGCTTTTTAGCTAAAGAACTGGTTAATCTTGAGGGAAAGGCTGTGGTTCCGGGACTTATTGATGCTCATAGTCATTTTTATGGATTGGGTTTAGGGACCCTTCATGTAGATCTTGTGGGAACCGAGAGTGTCGATGAGATACTTAATAGTATAGAAATTTTTAGATCGCAGAACAGTGACGTTGATTTTATTTATGGTCGTGGCTGGGATCAAAATGATTGGGAAATCAAGGAATTTCCTACTCGCTACTATTTAGATCGTCGATTTTCTGATCTTCCGGTAGTTCTTGAAAGGGTTGATGGGCATGCTTATTGGGTAAATTCTAAAGCCTTAGAATTAGCTGGGATTAATTCAGAGACCTCTACCGAGGGGGGAGCGGTTATTCTCTTAAATGGAACACCTTCTGGGATTTTAGTTGATGGTCCCATGCGTTATATAGATGCAGTAATGCCACCTCCGAGCCGTGATCAACAGATAAAAGGTCTGTTAGCTGCACAAGAGATTTGTTTCGATTATGGGTTAACTACGGTTAGTGATGCGGGTATTTCTAAGGAGGTTATACAGTTGGTAGACTCGCTTCAGAAGGAGGGTTTGTTAAAGATTCGAATGTATGCGATGGTGAGTAATACCGAAACAGATGTAAACTATTTTTTAAGTAAGGGGCCCTACAAAACCGACCGTCTGAATGTAAGTTCGGTAAAAGTTTACGGTGATGGTGCCCTAGGTTCTAGAGGTGCCGCGCTTAAGCGACCTTATGCCGATGCGCCAGGACATTTTGGGGCTTTTGTTACCCCTGTTGATCAAATGAGAGCGATTGCAGAACGACTGATTGATTCTGATTTTCAAATGAATACTCATGCGATCGGAGATGCGGCGAATTTTGAGGTGCTATCCATTTATCAAGACCTGCTTAATGAACAAGAAGATCGAAGATGGAGAATTGAACATGCTCAAATCGTCGATGCGCTTGATTTCTCACTTTTTTCTAAGAGTGTCATTCCTTCTGTCCAACCGACACATGCTACTAGTGATATGTATTGGGCTGAGGATCGTTTGGGGAACGAGCGTATGGCTGGAGCCTATGCATACCAAACCCTATTAGCAAAATCCGGAATCGTTGCTTTAGGGACCGATTTTCCTGTAGAATCTGTGAATCCGTTTTATACTTTTTATGCTGCGGTGGTTCGTAAGGATCTTAAAGGAAATCCAGATGCCGGATTCATCCCAGAGCAGTCGCTCACCAGAGAACAAGCATTGCGCGGAATGACAGAATGGGCTGCTTATGCCCAGTTTGAAGAGAATGAAAAGGGTAGGCTCC
>JAYPSS010000132.1:0-4028 GCA_038133115.1 Flavobacteriaceae bacterium
TGAGAATTCTTGACTGACTCTGTATTTTCTACTCCTGAAGCGACAACTACAGGTGCAGCTGCTGGTTGAGCTTTAGCTGAAGCTGCCGGAGCGGCAACGACTTGCGCTTGCTCTACGTCACGGCGAATGATTCTACCGTGTTCTCCAGAACCTTTTACTCTAGATAAATCTAGACCCTTCTCTTTGGCTAATATTTTAGCTAATGGAGAGGCAAATATTCTTGTATTTGAAGGAGTGACTTCAGCGGCTTGCGCGACTGGAGTAGCAGCGGCTGGGGCAGCAGCGGGTGCTTCGGTTTTTACTTCAACTACTTCTTTAGGAGCAGCTGGAGTAGCAGCAGCGGCTGGAACAGCAGCGCCATTTAAAACAGCCGACACATCAGTTCCAGCAGGCCCAATAATTGCTAGTACAGAATCAACAGGGGCTGACCCACCCTCATCGATACCGATATGCAATAAAGTACCTGAATAGAACGATTCAAATTCCATCGTTGCCTTATCTGTTTCGATTTCAGCAAGTATATCTCCTTCTTCAACAGCGTCTCCAACTTTCTTTAACCAGCTCGCCACAGTACCTTCTTCCATGGTGTCACTTAGACGTGGCATAGTAACGATTTGTACGCCTGCAGGAACAGCAGCGACTTCTTTCGATTCATTGGCTGGAGCTGGAGCAGCCTCAACAGGCTTCACCTCTTCAGATGGTGCGGCGGCTGGCGCTGCTGAACCTCCTAGAAGTGCAGATATATCCTCTCCTTCATCACCAATAATAGCGAGTAATGCATCAACGGGAGCTCCATCTCCTTCAGGAATACCTATATGTAATAGTGTTCCGTTATAAAAAGATTCAAACTCCATGGTTGCCTTGTCGGTTTCAATCTCTGCTAAGATCTCACCTTCTTCTACCTTGTCTCCTACTTTCTTCAACCACTTCGCGACAGTTCCCTCTTCCATGGTGTCGCTCAGTCGTGGCATGGTAACTACTTCTGCCATTATTATAATTTATGAGATAAAAATGGATAATCCTTTTGCTCGTATACGGTATCGTAAAGCTGTTCGATTGGTGGAAAATCTGACTCTTCAGCAAATTTCTCACACTCCGCAACTAGATCTCTAACGCGTGCATCGATTACTTTGATATCGTCTTCTGACGCCCATTTCTTATCAAGAATTAACTCCTTAACTTGAGAGATAGGGTCAATTTTTTGGTATTCTTTTACCTCTTCTTTAGTTCTATAATGCTGTGCATCAGACATCGAGTGACCTCTATAACGATAGGTCTTTGCTTCAAGGAAAGTTGGTCCTCCGCCCGAACGAGCGCGCTCGATCGCCTCACTGATGGCTTCTGCACTTGCTGCAGGGTCCATTCCGTCAAAGGCGCTACATGGCATACCGTATCCTAAACCAAGCTTGTAGATATCTGTATCATAAGCCGTTCTTGCTACTGAAGTTCCCATGGCGTATCCGTTATTCTCACAGATAAATACTACAGGAAGCTGCCAAAGCATGGCTAGGTTAAAGGTTTCGTGTAAAGATCCTTGACGTACCGCACCATCACCCATGTAAGTAAGGGTAACTGCATCACGATTAAAATACTTGTCTGCGAACGCAAGACCAGCACCTAAAGGAATTTGCCCTCCAACGATTCCGTGGCCTCCATAAAATCTATGTTCCTTCGAGAAAATGTGCATCGAACCTCCCATACCTTTCGAAGTTCCAGTAACCTTACCGTAAAGCTCGGCCATAACCTTTCTAGGATCAACTCCCATACCAATAGGCTGAACGTGATTTCGATAAGCTGTGATCATTTTATCCTTTGACAGGTCCATAGCGTGAAGGGAGCCCGCTAGCACTGCCTCTTGACCGTTGTAAAGGTGTAAGAACCCTCTTACTTTCTGTTGGATATATACCGCAGCTAATTTGTCTTCAAACTTTCTCCAGAAGAGCATGTCTTCATACCACTGCATGTAGGTTTCTTTCGTGATCTTTTTCATTGGTACGATTTTGATTGTCGCAAAAATAATATAAAAATCGGTCTTGGCCTTGCTAAAATGGTCTCTTAAAAATTGTAAAATCGATCCCCAAATTCAAAGGACAAGGCAATTCTTAATGCATTCTCAAACGGGTTCTGCACTTGAGAGGTGGAGAACAAATACGAGAGGTCGATTTTAAGGTTATCCTTACGAGCACCTGCACCGACAGTAGCGTATTTTCGATTGGTTATATCTGTGGTATCGTGATAGTATCCGAGGCGTAAAAACAAGTCATCTCTGAAGTTATACTCACTTCCCAATGCAAAACCAAGAGCCTTGTTATCCACAGGCACGACAAGGGTATTCGCCTCAAAAGTTACTGAAAGCGTTGAGTCATAATCGAAGATAAAGTCATGACCCAAGCCCATACGAAGAGTACTCGGTAGGTATTGCTCAACTCCGTCTAAATCATAAGACAGCGAGGTACCGAAATTGGATAACGACAAGCCTGCTCTCCATCGCGAGTCTGCTCCTTCCCTGATATTTAAATCTGATCGGTAATAAAACCCTACATCAACCGCCAGAGCATTTGCAGCTCTTGCATCCTGAACCGCTTCAGTGAGCTTTAGGTTAGAGCTGATAAATCGAAGCCCGGCTCCTACTGATAATTGATCATTAAGCTGAAGACCATAGGCAAAATCAAGCGCTAGTTCATTCGGCTTTACGATTTGAGCGGGTTCGTCAATGGTCTGTCGAAATTCAACCTCTCCAAGCCCGAAATAGGTCAATCCAACTGCGATTGCACTCACATCATTAATTCGTTGAGCGTAATTCGCCCCGAGAAGACTAACATCATCAGCGATATTGGCTAGATAAGGAGTGTAAGCAATTCCGAACTCTGCAGAGTTTCCCAACCAAACCAACTTGGCGGGGTTCCAACGCGCCGAGTTAACGTCAGCATGAGTAGCTACGCCGGTGTCACCCATGCCGGCAGCTCGAGCATCGATCGGAATATTTAAAAAGGGTACCGCGGGAGTAGTATTGTCTTGAGCAAAAAGATAGCCTGAAAATAAAAGGCCACTAAACATTAGAATCGATTTGACTAATCTCATAGTACTAATTTCTATTGAGCATACAAAGTACAAACATTAGACGAATTAGTATCTTCGTTATACGAACCGTTTTGACATGAAGATTGACAAAATACACCAGCTATTTCAGCAAAGCTCGGGGGTATGCACCGATACCCGAAGTTTAGATAAAAATCAACTGTTTTTTGCCCTTAAAGGCCCTTCTTTTAATGGAGATGATTTTGCCTTAGAAGCGATTAAGAGTGGAGCTTCGTACGCGATCGTCAGCGAACGTTACAAAGACAAGAATGATAAAATCATACCGGTAAGTGATCCGCTAAAAACGCTTCAAGATCTAGCGAGATTTCATCGTGATCAATTTGAAATTCCTGTGATTGGTCTTACAGGAAGCAACGGCAAAACCACTACTAAGGATCTCATTAACAACGTGTTATCGAGCGAGTACGATACGCTTTGTACCGAAGGAAATTTAAACAATCACATTGGAGTTCCCCTTACTTTGCTACGACTTCAACCCTCCCATGAAATTGCAATTATCGAAATGGGAGCAAATCACCAAGGTGAGATCGCCGAGCTGTGTAGTATTGCGAATCCTAACCTTGGGTTAATCACCAATTTCGGAAAAGCACATTTAGAAGGTTTCGGAGGTATCGAGGGGGTGATCAAAGGAAAATCAGAACTTTATCAGCATTTAATCCATGCAGGAGGCGTCATATTCTTCAACGAAGAAGATTCGATTCAAAAAGAAAAATTAGCCGATTACGATAACCGTTCAAGCTATGGCTTAGTCGAAAAAGCAGACATTTATTTAGAACTCCTTCAAACAGCGCCTACCCTTACTCTTCAATGGGAGAATCTTGAACTATCTAGTTCACTTTTCGGAAAATACAACGCTCTAAATATAGCTGCTGCTGTCGCTATAGCTAGTTTTTTCGAAGTAGACCCCGTATCGGTGCAGAAAAGCATAA
>JAYPSS010000133.1:0-3985 GCA_038133115.1 Flavobacteriaceae bacterium
CGAATAGCATAGCGTTCGCATCTTCAAGATAAAGTGCGATATCGGAAGGTTTTGCAACACCATCACGAACGAGCTGTTTCACGTTTTGAGCGCGGTATTTTTCTTGAAATCCATTCGATTTTAAAAACTCATTAAGTGCTTTGTCACTAAGAGCCAAGAACTCTTTTACGCTTAAAGTTTTGAATTGGTCTTTGGTGAGCGCATCGTTCTTCGAAGGTTTTCTCTGAGAAGATTTTCTTCTGAATTGACTGTCATGAACCGCGTATAGGGTTTGGTTGTCAAACATCGAAAGTCCGATTCGTCCAACACTACTTCCGGTAGGGAATCCACTACCCTCTGTGGTAAGGAGTGTCCAGGAGCGTCCCTTATCTTCACTTTTATAAATGCCAGACCCCTCGCCTGAACCTTCAAAATTCCAAGCTTTACGATCTCGTTGCCAGCTTGCTGCGTATATAGCACTGAAATCTTCGGTAGCTGCCAAGTCGATAACTCCTGTGTTTTCGTTGATGAAAAGAGAGTTTTCCCAGCTTTTTCCTCCGTTATATGACACAAAGACACCTCGTTCTTTGTTGGGGGTGTAAAGGTGTCCAATCACCCCTACTAGGACATGATTGGGGTCGTTTGGGTTGATTATAATTCTACCGACATGATGGCTGTCCTCGAGCCCGATATGTTCCCAGCTTTCTCCATTAGAGGTGGTTTTGAACATTCCGATACCGGCATAAGACGATCGAGAAGAGTTGTTTTCTCCTGTACCCACATAAAGGGTGCGTGACTCCCAGTGCATTGCGATATCTCCGATATTCTGGGTGGGGGTATTGTCGAAAATAGGAGTAAATGTGGTTCCGTTGTCAGTAGTGTGCCATAGCCCTCCTGACGCATAGGCTACATAGAACTCGGTCGGATCTTCAGGGTTAACTTCTATATCAACGACTCTTCCGCTCATAATACTAGGCCCAATATTTTCTAGCTGTGGAGCAGTTGATGTCTCTTGAGAATAAAGGGCAGTTACGGAGAATAAAAGCAAACAAATACTAACCGCTTTGCTTACAATTGCTTGGATACTGAATTTCATAGGATATCTTTATGGATCTTAATCTATGGTTATGCCCTCTAAAATAGGATTTTCAATTGGTATTACACAGCGAATAGCGAGGTCTGTGTCGATACTATTTTTCTTGGTTTCTGGATTTTCTGAGGCGCAGTATACACCCGTAGTTCAGAATTATCCGCCCGAGCAGTATGGCGCAGACAATCAAAATTGGGCAATAGAACAGTCAGATAACGGACTGTTGTTTGTCGCAAATCAATCGCGAGTATTGTTGTTTGATGGAAATCGTTGGGAATCAGTTTTTGTCCCGAACGCACAAAATATTCGCTCGATTAAGGTGGTTGAAGATCGATTGTACGTGGGGGGCTCTATGAGCATAGGGTTTTACCAGATTACTCCCCGCGGACTTGAAGATTACAGCGAAATAAAAGGACTAGAACACCAAAACATTGATGTGGGAGAAGAGTTTTGGAACATTACACAGCTAGACGAACGACTATTTCTTCAGTCGAAGCGTGCCATTTATGAAGTTGTAGAGAATCAACTTGTTCTACGAACTCCTTTTGAATCAGATCGCCCAGAATCATTTAGCCACAGAGGTGATCTTTATTTTTTCTCCCCGAAGGAGGCGATTCAATTTTCTTCAGGGGAGTATCATCGTTTTGAGTTGCCAGAACTCTCGAGTGCCTTTGTGGGAACTTACGAGCGCAACGAGGCTCAATTTCTCATCAATGAAATTGGAGAAACTTTTCGCCTGAACGAGGGTGAACTTGTCAAAGAATCAAATCCTTTTGTAGACCTTAAAAATTCGGACCAGATCTATGATTTGTTACAATTAAATAATGGTCATTTAGTGGTTGGAACCATTTCTTCAGGCCTTCATGTTTATGATGCCGAAGGTCGCCTATTGTATGTTTTAGACAAAAGAAGCGGGCTTAATAACAACACAGTACTCGGATTATTTCAAAGTACCACGGGGCGGGTTTGGGTTGCCCTAGACCAAGGGATTGCATCATTCGTTCCCGGCTCTAATCTCAGTGAATTTAGATTTGGCTTTGAGGATATAGGAGTAGTCTACACGGCAGTAAGTTATCAGAATAGGTTGTATATCGGAACCAATCAAGGCCTCTATTTATTCAATGAAAAAACAAGTCAATTCGAATTTGTTTCTGGCACAAGGGGTCAGGTCTGGAATTTAAAGACTTTAGGGGGTCAGCTTTATTGTTTTCACGACAAAGGTTTCGTTAAAATAAATGGCTCAAAAGCGTTATTGGTTGACACTCAGACTGGCTATTGGAGTGCCAGTGAGCATATAGATTCTAAAGGATTTCACTCTTTTGTTTTAGGCGGATATAACGGAGTCTATATCTATCGACCTACCCGAAACCCTGTAGTTGAAAAAGTCAAAGGCTTTAATACGCCATCGCGATTTGTAGAACTCCTTGACGACGTTATTGTGGTTAATCACGAAAGCCTCGGGGTTTTCTTGCTCGACTTTGATTGGAACGATCGGGTGATTCGCTCTGAAAAACAGATTCCAGCATTAGGCACGGCTAGCAGCTTGTTTTCATTGGGGGGCGAACTTTATTATAAGAGTTCTGAGGGGGTCTTTAGCGTCGAGAGAGAAGCACTGCGTTACGACCGAGAACTTACAGCCCTTATTTCAGACCCCATTATTCGGCCTTCACAAAATTCATATCGGCCTGATGAGATTTCATTCTTATCCAAAGAAAAGACCCTTCGTGTTCATGTAACCCCTTCAGGCGATTATAAGGTCGTCGAGGAGTTTTTGCCAGAAACCCGCCTTGCGTCATTCGGCGTAAGTGGTTTTGAGAATATTAATTCTATTAGTAGTCATGAATATTTGATCGGACTAAAGGACGGGTTTTTAGTGCTTGACACCAATCTAAATAATGAGGAGCCAACATCCTTTCCTGTTTGGCCTTTAAACCTAGAGGTTGCTCGGCAAGATGATTTCGTAAGCCTTTTGCCTGAAGAGCTTCACCTACTAAAGGCCGAAGAATCTACGATCAGAGTCAGATATACCCACCCTAGTTTTAGTGAGAGATACCCGGCAACTTATGAGTATCAGCTGACCTCAGAGCGAGACACGATCGTAGATCGTTCACTAAGTACGGTTAAGACCTACTATAATTTACAACCAGGAAGCTATTCGCTTTCTACCAGAGTTATAGGCGTCAGTGGGGACACACTAGCCTCGTCACAATCGATTCGTTTTGAAATTGACAAACCTTGGTATCAAACGGTACAGTTTACCCTCTATCTGATTTTTTCAGGGCTCATCCTAACTTTTGTTGCCTCAGCTCTCGTAAGGGCCGTCTATAAAAGAAGAGAACGAAAGATTAGAGAAGAGAATGAACGACTTTTAGAAACGAACCAACTTCGCGAGGAGAATCGTATTAGTCAACTGAAGAACAAACATCTTGAGAACGAGTTAGAATTAAGAAAGCGCGAACTAACCGGGGTTTATGAGGCGGAGATCAGAAGAAATGCACTTCTCAAGGATTTGAAATCCCAAATTGGTAAGACGAAATCTGAAAAACCTGTAGAGGAAATCACAGCTCTAATAGATAAGCAGCTAGAGGACGACAGCGATTGGACCAAATTTGAATCTGCTTTTAACGAATTAGACTTTGAGTTTATTGCGAATTTGAATAAACGCCATCAAGGGCTAACACGACAAGAAGTGCGACTGCTAGTTTATATACGTTTAAATCTATCAAACAAGGAGATTTCAGAGCTCCTTAATATTGGTTTAAAGAGTGTAGAGATGAAAAGATATCGGGTTAGAAAGAAGTTAGGGCTCGAAAAATCTCAAAATTTATCAGAGTACATACACTCCTTTTAGCCCTACAATTACTCTACAAATCTTGTATAGATGTTTTTTAAAACATTGATTATTAGTGTTTTAAA
>JAYPSS010000134.1:0-3215 GCA_038133115.1 Flavobacteriaceae bacterium
AGATGCCATGGCAAGTCTCCTGCCAAACCCATTGCGCCATCTTCGGCAGCAGCAACAACAATGATCACCTCTTTCATTATACGGCAACGGGTGCTTTAATGGTTGGGTGTGGATCGTATCCGATCAACTCGAAATCCTCAAAGGTAAAATCGTCTATGTTTTTGATAGCCGGATTTAATTTCATCGTAGGTAACGGGCGACAATCTCTCGAGAGTTGAAGATCAACTTGCTCTCTGTGGTTACTGTAGATATGAACATCACCAAAGGTGTGTACAAAATCTCCAGCTTCTAAACCACAAACTTGAGCGACCATTAGCGTAAGAAGTGCGTAAGAAGCAATATTAAAAGGCACCCCAAGAAATACGTCTGCGCTGCGTTGATACAGCTGGCAGGACAATTTATTATCAGCCACATAAAATTGAAAGAA
This sequence comes from Flavobacteriaceae bacterium, assembly GCA_038133115.1. Classification (GTDB taxonomy): domain Bacteria; phylum Bacteroidota; class Bacteroidia; order Flavobacteriales; family Flavobacteriaceae; genus UBA3478. The sequence goes on from JAYPSS010000134.1 coordinate 428, forward strand.
GGCATGGCAGGGAGGTAAAGCTGCCTTGCCTTTAGCCACATTTTCAGCAAATGGCTTTGACGTGTCTGGCATTACGCTGGGGTTCCAGGCACTCACTAACATTCTTCTGCTATCTGGATTGGTTTTGAGGGTGTGAATTACCTCTTTTATTTGATCGATGCCTTCTGAATTCCAATTACGCCATTGATGACCATAAACAGGACCTAAATCTCCATTTTCATCGGCCCATTCATTCCAAATACGAACTCCATTTTCAGTGAGATAGTTGATGTTTGTATCTCCCTTTAAAAACCAAAGTAACTCGTAGATGATCGATTTCAAATGCACCTTTTTGGTAGTTACCATCGGAAACCCTTCACTAAGATCGAATCGCATCTGATATCCGAAAACACTTTTTGTTCCGGTGCCTGTTCGGTCTGTTTTTTCAGTTCCGTTTTCTAAGATATGTTTGAGTAGATCGTGATAAGCTTTCATGCTTTTAATTTACCGATTTTTTAAATTTTTAATCTTTAACCTAGAATCATTCCTGCAATCGTTGCCGACAACAGGGATGCAAGGGAGCCTGCGATGAGTGCCTTGAAACCGAGCTCTGATAACGTCTTCTTTTGACTTGGAGCAATGGTTCCTATTCCTCCTATTTGAATACCGATAGAAGCAAAGTTGGCAAATCCACAAAGCATGTAGGTGGCCATAAGTACTGATTTGTCATAGGTTAGGTGAACTGCAGCAGCCATATTCTTCAATTCGGCTAGTTGGGTATAGGCTACGAATTCGGAGGCCACCAGTTTGATTCCTAAAAGTTGTCCCATTAAGTTTAGATCTTCACTAGCTACACCGATGATGTACATCAGCGGAGCGAAAATCGTTCCCAGGATAGATTCTAGGGATAATTCGGTGTATGAGGAGTTGGCCGCGATCCAATCATTCATTCCAGTCAGATCTCCAATTCCGGTTAAAATTCCATTAATCATGGCAATAAATGCAATGAATACCAGTAGCATCGCACCGACATTTAAGGCAAGCTTCAAGCCTTCAGTGGTTCCGTTGGAAAGTGCATCAAGGGCGTTAGAGCCTACTTCTGTTTCACTCACTTCGATTTTTTCATCAATCGGTTCGGTTTGTGGAACCATCAATTTAGCGATGATAATTGCACCTGGAGCTGCCATTACTGAAGCTGCTATAAGGTGGCGGGCAAATGACAGCCGAAGTTCGGGGTCTGTTCCACCTAAAAACCCAACGTAAGAAGCTAGAACACCTCCAGCTACGGTCGCCATACCACCTGTCATTACGAGCATCACTTCAGAGCGGTTCATTTTGGCGAGATAGGCTTTAATTAAAAGTGGTGCCTCAGTTTGCCCTAGGAAGATGTTACCCGCTACAGAAAGACTTTCAGCTCCTGATATTTTAAGCGTTTTGGTTAATAACCAGGCGAGGCCACTTACTATTTTCTGAACGACTCCTAAGTAATAAAGGATAGAGGTAAGTGCCGAGAAGAATACAATCGTAGGTAAGATTTGAAATGCGAATACATAACCAATCGCCGGTTCACTTACGTTGATTAAGTTCCCGAAAAGAAAGGCGCTTCCACTTTCGGTGAATTCTAGGACGGCTGTGAAAAAACCTCCCAAAATATTGAAAAAAGATTTTACCCATTCTACCCGTAATACTCCAAAGGCTAGAATAAATTGAAGTGAAAGTCCGATAAATATGGTTTTCCATCGGATTGCCTTTTTATGAGTGCTTAGGAGATAAGCAATGCCTAAAAGGAATAGGATTCCGATAACCCCTTTTATAATAGCCATAGTTTATTGGTTTCGTTGTTCAAGTTCGTCTCTAAGGGCTGCTGCCTTCTCGTAATCTTCATCTTCTACAGCTTTTTTAAGCGCTGCTTTAAGTTGTTTTTCACTGTAACTTCTAAAGCGTCTTGAGCTAGGATTTGACTCTTTGGTTTTTTCTTCTTTTTCGCTCGTTGATTCTGTTTCTAAATGAGCAAGATCGCGCGTATTCGAGGTCAGATCTTTCGACTCGGCATCGACGTTTAATTCAATACCGGCCTTATCTAGAATATCGGGATAGGTGTAAATCGTTGCACCTGTGCGTACTGCAATTGCAACAGCATCGCTAGTGCGGGCATCGATAAGTTCTTCTTGTTGATCTTTTTCACAAACAAGACTAGCATAAAATACGCCCTCTTCTAATTTATGTATGATCACTTCCTTGACCTTCACTTCAAATCGATCAAGACACGATTTGAGCAAGTCGTGGGTTAGAGGTCTCGGCGGTTTGAGATCCTCTTCGATGGCGATAGCAATAGATTGTGCCTCTGCCGCACCAATAACAATAGGGAGTTTACGACTGCCGTTCTCTTCACTTAAAATAAGTGCATAGGCCCCTTGTTGGGTTTGACTATAAGAGATGCCCTTAACTGTTAGACTTACGAGATTCATAAGAGGGCAAAATAAGGGATTTTTATGCGTTTTGTGCCTTAAAAACCTTCAATTTTTCAATAAGTTGTGGGACTACGGTAAATGCATCACCAACAATTCCATAGTCAGCTGCCTTAAAGAACGGTGCCTCAGGATCGTTATTGATAACCACTTTAACTTTTGAAGCGTTGATTCCTGCTAAATGCTGAATGGCTCCAGAGATTCCAATAGCGATGTAGAGATTGGTGGCTACGGGTTTTCCTGTTTGTCCGACGTGCTCACTGTGAGGTCTCCAACCTAAATCTGAGACGGGTTTGGAGCACGCGGTAGCTGCTCCTAAAACTTCAGCTAAGTCTTCAACG
>JAYPSS010000134.1:3225-3982 GCA_038133115.1 Flavobacteriaceae bacterium
AATCCGCGTCCGGCAGAAACGACGTTGTCAGCATCGGCGATGGTTACTTTTCCGCCCGCTGTCGCTTGATTGGTTACCGTCACTCGATCATTAGTAAGTTCTAAAGTCATGGCTTCTACCTTTGGTGCAGTGTCGTTATGGTGCACCCCAAAGCTATTTTTACTCAATCCGATAATGCATCGATCTGTCTTGGAGGATGTAAAAGCAAAGCCTTTATTGGTAAACACGGTTCTTTTAAAGGCGGTCTTACCCTCAATATTCTCTGGAAGGGCGATTACATTAGGTATATAGCTGACATTGCTTTGTGCAGCGATCATCCCTCCCATGTATTTTGAATCTGCGCTGCAGCTGATGATTAAGTACTGGGCACCACTTTGATCAAAGGCAGCAGAAACTAGAGTAGAGAATCTTTCGGCTGTAAACGTATTCAGTGATTCATTCGATATACTAATGATTTGATGGAGTCCTCCAATGTTTTCTGGGGAGTCATTATTAATCACTAATCCAATAGCCTCAGTGCTGAGTTGATTAGCTAACGCAATAGCATAAGATGCCAGTTCGTAGGATGATTTTTTGTAGACTTTATTTTCGGATTCTAAATAAACAAGTACTGACATGGCTTATAAAACTTTAGCTTCTTTGTGTAGTAATTCGATTAACTGATCAATATTCGCTTCGTCTATTAAGGTGACTTCGCCTTTAGAGGCGGGTTTTTCGAAGGACAAATCTTCGGTTAACGCTTCGATGTTGGATGGTG
>JAYPSS010000135.1:0-3967 GCA_038133115.1 Flavobacteriaceae bacterium
TAACGAACACCGTGGTTTTTTATCCACTGATCAACCGCTAATTGAGAATCCTTTAAATCCATTATTCTTTATTTTTTGTATCAATAATTAAGGTAACTGGGCCGTCGTTACAAAGATCCACTTTCATATCTGCACCAAAAACACCCGTTTGAATCGGTTTTTCGATAAATCGTTGTAACTCGTCAACAAACTTCAAATAATCTTTCTCTCCCTTATCGGGTTTTGCAGCGCGCAAGAAAGAAGGTCGGTTACCTTTCTTCGTAGCTCCAAAAAGAGTGAACTGCGATACCACAAGCACCTCTCCATCAATATCTCTAACACTCAGATTCATTTTATCCTCATGATCGCTGAATATTCTAAGTCCCGCAATCTTTTGAACCAACCACAGTAAATCCTCTGCAGTATCAGTGATATCTACCCCAAGCAAAATCAATAACCCCTTATCAGTTCGGGAAACTTCTTTTTGTTCAACCGATACCGAGGCTTTTAATACGCGTTGAATTACGGCTCTCATTCTGCAAATAGATCTTGACGATAAGGTCCCTCCTCTTCTAAAACCATAGAGAGATAACTTTGGTAGCGACTCTCTGCAATAACTCCTTCTTCTAATTCACTTTTAACAGCACAACCCGGTTCAGAAAGGTGCTGACAATTGTTAAACTTACAGTTTTCAGACGCTTTAAAGAATTCTTTGAAATATCGAGCAATTTCTTCTTTATCGATATCTGCAATTCCAAAGCCTCTGATCCCAGGGCTATCAATGATTCTACCTCCAAAGGAAAGATCAAACATCTCAGCAAAAGTCGTGGTGTGTTGTCCTTGGCCATGCTGTTCAGAAATCTCACCGATTTTTAATCGTAATTCGGGCGCAACCGTATTGATTAGAGTTGATTTACCTACTCCTGAATGGCCTGAAAAAATGCTCGTATTGTTCTTCATCAGATTTTGTAACTCACTGATTCCCTGACCCGATTTGGTACTACACAATACGCTTTGATAACCTATAGATGTGTATAACTCTTTGAGCTCATTCACTATCTCGAGTTCCTCTTCAGAGTATTGATCCATTTTATTGAAAAGCATTACTGTTTCAATACCAAAAGCAGCGGAACTGACTAAAAAACGATCAATAAAAGTGGTGAAGGTCTCAGGATTCTTTAGGGTAATTACCAGAAATACGAGATCGATGTTAGCTCCAATAATATGAAGCTGCTTAGATAGGTTCACTGACTTTCGAACGAGATAATTCTCACGCTGGTCGATGGTATGAATGACTCCTATAGCTTCATCGTCTAGATCAAAGCCAACCCGATCACCAACGGCAACCGGGCTAGTAGATCGTATTCCGCTTAGACGAAGTTTACCTTTAATTCTACACTGGTAAAAATTACCTTCATCAGATTTTACCTGATACCAGCTTCCTGTAGATTTGTAAACTAAGCCTTTCACTTATCGATTAGGAGTTAATAACCTGCTCTTGGTGACGAATCGATTCTGTGTGAATGCTTTTGAAAAGTTTCAATACGAATTCTTCGCTAAGGCCTCGCTGCTCTCCTTCTAGGATCATTTTTCCTAAAATTTCATTCCAACGATTCGACTGAAGTACCGCAACATTCTTCTCTTTCTTTAAAGTACCTATCGCCTCAGCAACTTTCATACGCTCACCAAGGGTATCAAGCACAGTACCGTCAAGAACGTCAATTTGTGCTCTTAATTGTCCTAATGCATTGTGAAACTCTGCTTCGTCATCACCCGTTTTACGAACTCTTAAATCTTTAAAAATTTCTAAAAGACGCTCAGGCGTTACTTGCTGTGCTGCATCTGACCATGCATTATCTGGATCACAGTGCGTTTCAATCATCAAACCATCAAAGTTCAAATCAAGGGCGTTTTGTGAAACATCAAAAATTAAATCTCTTCGACCCGCGATATGACTAGGATCATTGATGATAGGAACATCAGGGAACTTGGTCTGAAAATCAATAGCAATCTGCCACTCAGGAAGGTTACGATATTTGGTCTTCTTGTAGGTTGAGAATCCTCGGTGGATCACTCCAAGATTTTTGATATCTGCAGTATATAGACGCTCCATCGCACCAATCCAAAGGGCTAAATCTGGGTTAACTGGATTTTTAACAAGAACTATTTTATCGGTTCCTTTAAGTGCATCTGCAATTTCTTGAACGATAAATGGGCTCACTGTAGAACGGGCTCCGATCCATAAAAGATCTACGTCATGTTCTAGTGCTAATTCTACGTGCGCGCGATTAGCTACTTCGGTCGCTGTCTTAAGACCAGTTTCTTCTTTAACGCGCTGAAGCCATTTTAGACCAATGGCACCAACACCCTCAAAGCTTCCAGGACGTGTACGAGGTTTCCAAATACCTGCGCGATAATAATTTACATCTGTGTTTTTAAGTTGATGAGCAATGTCAAGAACTTGTGTTTCAGTTTCTGCGCTGCAGGGACCCGCAATTACGAGCGGATGATCTAACTGCATGTCGTCTAGCCAAGTACGTAGGGCTTTCGAATTTTCCATGATTGTGATTTAAGGGGTTAAAGGTAATGGGTTTAATATTTTTTCTATAGTATTTATTCGTTTCATTTCAGCGGTTAGGGCTTCAAGGTCTTCATGATCAATAAGTGTTTTGAATTTTTGAAGATTCGAGATGTATGCCTCTAGAGTATGACTGAGGTGTTCCTTATTCTGTAAGAAGATCGGACCCCACATTTCCGGTGAGCTTTTTGCCAGGCGAACCGTTGAGGCAAACCCACTTCCGGCCAAATCAAAAATGTTTCGATCATCTGCTTCTTTGTCCATCACGGTCTTTCCTAACATAAATGAACTAACATGAGATAGATGCGATACATAGGCCACGTGCTTATCGTGAGATTCTGGATCCATGTAACGTAAACGCATACCTATCTTTTGAAAGGCGCTTAATATATTTTCTTGAAGTCGGATCGCTGTCTTTTCTATCTCGCAGAGAATCATCAGCTTACCATCAAATAAATCAGCTTTTGCAGCGGCAGGTCCTGAAAACTCGGTACCTGCAATAGGATGAGCTGCTAGAAAGTGTGATCGATTCGGATGATCACTGATTGATTGACAAAGGGCTGACTTGGTCGAACCCGCATCCATGATCAAGGTATGTTCGCCAACCTTATCGAGTAAAGAATATATAACCTCTGAGGCTGATCCAACAGGAATACTGACAAAAACTAAATCTGATTGCGCAGCCGTATCTATATCAACGGCTTTATCAATTAAACCTAAACGAAGTGCCTCCTCTAAGTGAACTTGGTTCTTATCTACACCCAAAATAGTAATACCTGAGAAGTGCTTTTTTAGAGCAAGTGCCCATGATCCTCCAATTAATCCAACTCCTATGATCGCTACTGACTTCATGACGCTTTACTGATTCGCTTAATTACTTCTTCAATTCGATCGATCTCAATACAGAGAGAGAACCGAACATATCCACTGCCTTCAGAGCCAAAAATGGTTCCGGGTGCAATAAAAAAATGGTGTTCACTCAGGTATTTCTCTACCAGTTCTTCTGCCTTGGTGTTTTCTGGGATTCGACACCATACAAACATCCCTACCTGATTCGGATCAGGCACCAATCCCAATAGCTGGCACAATTCTTCCATTTTTGCTCTTCGCTGATCGTATACTTTATTCAATTGATCAAACCACTCTTTAGGCTGAGCAAGTGCGGCAACTGCAGCACGTTGAATACCCATAAACATTCCCGAGTCCATATTTGATTTGACCTTCAATACCGACTGAATAAGACCAGCATCTCCTTGAACTGAGCCCACTCTCCATCCGGCCATATTAACCACCTTTGAGAGCGAATTCAATTCGAGTAATGAGCCGAATTTTCCCTTCTGTGACAAGAGTGAACTCGGATGATCATTACCAATAAAGCTGTACGGATTATCGTTGATTAAAAGCAAATCA
>JAYPSS010000136.1:0-3948 GCA_038133115.1 Flavobacteriaceae bacterium
AAACTGCTAATTTTTGCCAACTACCCGGTGGACGTGGCGGAAGATTTAAATTACCTACCCTTTCAGAGTTACACCGTAAATTATTTGGAGCAGAATTTACCGAAGCGCATAACGCTAGTGCAGACGTAGAGGCAACAGCACGATGCTTTTTTGAACTTGTTCGAATCGGTGAATTTGACGCTATCTCTTTAAACGTTTCAGAAGAAATTCTTCAAGACTTTAAAGTTTCGAACCCCAATCCGATTCAAGCCGTAGGCCTTAAGCATAAAAATCTCAAGGCCGCTTCAGAAAAATTAGCCGCGCAAAATTTTGAGCCTGAAGAAACCAAGAACACAACTATCGACACTCAGGAGGTAAATCAACTCTCTTTTTCCCACCTACACAACCACTCGCAGTTTTCTATTTTGCAAGCGACTATGATGCCTACTGAGCTTGTCGAAACTGCCGCTGAATTAGAAATGCCAGGGGTTGCCCTTACCGATACAGGCAATATGATGGGAGCTTTTAGCTTTGTTAGTGCCGTTGCTACCCATAATAAATCAAACCCAGAAAAGCCCATTAAAGGAATCGTCGGTTGTGAGCTGGCTATGGTCGAAAACAGACACAATAAGGAGGTAAAGGACCTAGGTTATCCCGTTGTGCTACTTGCCAAAAACAAAGCAGGATATCACAACTTGACCAAACTGAGCTCTAAGGCATATACTGAAGGTTTTTACTACATCCCTCGAATTGATAAAGAACTGCTTGTAGCGCACAAAGAAGGACTAATTGTTTTATCAGGGGGTACTAGAGGCGAGGTGTCTGCCAAAGTATTGAATATCGGGGAAAGACAAGCTGAAGAGACCTTAGAATGGTTTAAGGAAAATTTTGACGATGACTTTTACTTACAACTCGAACGTCACGATCAAGAAGAAGAAAATAGAGTTAATACCCAAATCGTAGCGCTGGCTAAGAGGCATGGAATCCATTTAGTCGCGACTAACAACAACTTTTATCGGTCTAAAGAAGATCAGGAACTACAAGACATACTCCTCTGCGTAAAAGAAGGGGAACTGAAAGAGACTCCGATCGGTAGAGGAAGAGGTTATCGATACGGTCTTCCTAACAGCGAGTACTATTTTAAAGACAGCGAGGAGATGAAAAAACTATTCGCTGATCTACCTGAGGCAATTGAAAATACCACTCGCATATTAGATAAAGTAGAAAATTACGTCTTATATCGAGAGGTCTTACTTCCTGAATTCGATATTCCACAAGAATTTGCATCTTCAGAAGACCAGGTTGACGGAGGTAAAAGAGGAGAAAACGCTTACCTCAAACATCTAACCTTCGAAGGAGCAAAAGAGCGTTATGGAGAGGTAACCCCAGAAATCGAAGAGCGCTTGCTGTTCGAATTGAACACTATCGAGCAATCAGGCTATCCAGGATACTTCTTAATTGTAGAAGACTTTATTAGGAAGGCGAGAGAAATGGGTGTCTCGGTGGGTCCCGGAAGAGGGTCCGCAGCAGGTTCGGCAGTAGCCTACTGTCTAGGTATTACCAATATTGATCCGATTAAATACGACCTCCTTTTTGAGCGTTTTCTAAATCCAGATCGAGTATCTATGCCCGATATCGATATTGACTTCGACGATGAGGGGCGACAAAAGGTTATCGATTATGTCATCGGAAAATACGGATCTAATCAAGTAGCTCAGATTATAACCTACGGTACCATGGCTGGTAAGTCATCGATTCGAGATACCGCTAGGGTTCTGGACTTGCCGCTTAATGAAGCTGACCGACTCGCTAAACTTCTGCCTGATATGACCAAACTGGCAAAAGTTTTAGGACTAGATTCGAAGTCGCTTCAACAGAATTTTCGCAGTGAGGAAGCCCAGAAGATCGCTGAACTACAACAAATTTCTCAGAGTAAGGACGATCTTGGAAACACGCTTCAGGTTGCAAAAAGATTAGAAGGAACCGTTCGAAATACAGGAATTCACGCCTGTGGTGTAATTATCACTCCAGGAGACATCACCGACTTTGTCCCAGTAGCTACGGCGAAAGATGCAGAGATGTGGGTGACCCAGTTCGACAACTCCGTGGTTGAGAGTGCGGGTCTGTTAAAGATGGATTTCTTAGGTTTAAAAACCCTGACTTTAATTAAGGATACTTTAAAGATCATAAAAGCAAGAACTGGAGTTCAACTAAATCCTGACGAATTTTCGCTCGAAGACGAAAAAACCTACGAGCTCTTTCAAAGAGGAGAAACGATCGGAATTTTCCAATACGAATCTCGCGGAATGCAGAAGTATTTGAAAGAATTAAAACCGAGCACCTTTGATGACTTGATCGCAATGAACGCTCTTTATCGCCCAGGCCCGCTTGAATACATCCCGAGTTTTATCGCCAGAAAACACGGTAAAGAAGCCATCACCTATGACCTTCCAGAAATGAAGGAATATCTGGAAAACACCTATGGGATCACAGTTTACCAAGAACAGGTGATGCTTTTATCACAGAAACTGGGGGGGTTTACCAAAGGTGAAGCCGACGTTCTCAGAAAGGCGATGGGTAAGAAGAAGAAAGATCTTATTGACGAACTACGTCCAAAGTTTATCAATGGAGGGATTTCTAAAGGACACCCGAAAGAGGTTTTAGAAAAGATCTATAAAGACTGGGAGGCATTCGCGAGCTACGCATTTAATAAGAGCCACTCTACTTGCTATGCATACATCGCTTATCAAACTGCCTATCTAAAGGCACACTACCCTTCAGAATATATGGCTGCCGTGCTGTCTAATAACATGAATCAGTTAGAGCAAGTAACTCTGTTTATGGAAGAGGCCAAACGCATGGGTATCGAGGTTCTAGGGCCCGATGTAAATGAGTCTTTCTACAAGTTTGGGGTTAATGCACAAAACGCGATTCGTTTCGGAATGGGCGCTATTAAAGGCGTAGGGAAAAGTGCAGTGGATACTATTGTAGATGAAAGAAAAGAATCTGGACCCTATCGTTCAGTATTCGAATTAGCTAAACGAATAGACTTGCGAGCTGCGAATAAAAGAACCTTTGAAAATCTTGCTATTGCTGGTGCGTTTGATTCTTTCGGGGCGCTGCGAAGTCAATACTTTCAAGAATCTAATGACGGAATCAACTATTTGGAGAAGATTATAAAGTCAGCCACCCGTTTCAAAGAAAACGAAAACGCTTCCCAAGTGAGCCTATTCGCAGATGATCCCGTTGCTCAAATTAGCGAACCAGAGATTCCACCCTGCGAGCCGTGGCCAACCATGGAGCTCCTTAGAAAGGAGAAGGAGGTTGTTGGACTTTATTTAACTGGGCATCCGCTTGATGATTTCAAAAAAACGCTACAACATTTTACTAAAAACGAATTAGCAAATCTTCATAACGACCTCACACCCTTTGTCGGACGCGAAGTAACTGTAGGTGGTGTCGTAACATCGGCAGAAGCAAGAATTTCTAAAAATGGTAAACGCTGGGGAACCTTTACCCTAGAAGATTATAGCGGGTCTTATCAATTCAGAGTTTTTTCAGAGGAGTTTTTAAAATTCGAACACTTCTTTAAGGAACCAAACTTCTTATATATCCGTCTCTTAGTCAAAGAAGGCTACCCTATTGGGGATGGTAGTACAAAAGGAGAACCGAGATTGCAATTTAACGAAGTACGATTGCTTCAAGATGTGATGGAGAATTTATCTAAAAAAATCAACCTTCATCTAAAGGCAGAAGAAGTAAGCAATGAGTTCATAGAATTGTTAAAACAAAGAATTACGGAGCACAAAGGCAACAAACCTGTAAACATTACGCTTCACGATAAAGATTTCCAACTCACTTTAAAAAGCAGAAAGGAAAAAGTAGCGATTACCAAAGAGTTACTTCACTTTCTAGACGATCAAAAAATACCCTATCAACTATACTAATTGAACTCATTTTAAATCCCTA
>JAYPSS010000137.1:0-3926 GCA_038133115.1 Flavobacteriaceae bacterium
AATAACCATAGGCCAGATTCAATTATCTAAAGAATCGAGTATAAGCTTACTTACTTGTAGTCCTGGGCCAGAGCTTCATGCTGCATTCGGCCATTCGGCCATACGAGTCAAAGATCATTATCAAGGATTAGACATCGTTTTTAATTACGGAACGTTTGATTTCGAAGCTCCTAACTTTTACCTAAAGTTTCTTAAAGGCGAACTCGATTACTTTCTATCTACCTCAAGTTTTATTCAATTCGCGAACTATTACCAATCTTATGGCAGAGGAGTAATCGAACAAAAGTTGAATCTAAATTCGACTCAAAAACAAAAACTTTTCGATGTGCTCAATGAGGCATTACTACCTGAAAATCGTTTCTATCGCTATGAATTTCTAGAAAATAATTGCGCCACCAAGATCCCCGAAATCATAAGTTCAGCAACAGGTATAGAGATTACCTACGCAGATGAAATAGATGCAAAAACTACATACCGAAAATTAATCAATGAATATTTAGATAAGTACTCTTGGAATCGGTTTGGCATTACCTTGATACTAGGAAGTGCGGTAGACCGCCTAATTACCAACACGCAAACACTGTTTTTACCTGATTACTTACATCAAAAAATGGGTGGTGCCCGAATTGGTGAAGAGTTGTTGGTAGCTCATGAAAAGAAACTTGTCGTGCATTATTTCAAATCCCAAAACCACAGCTTTTTCTCTTCCCCCCTTTTTGTCGCTATTCTGTTTTTGATCTTTTCATTCTTTAGAATTTGGCCCAAAGATTCCTCTCCAATTCTCGATCAATTAGAGCACTTTTTATTCGGAGTTCTCAGTGTAACTGGTATATTTTTAGTTTTTATGATGTTAGGAACCGAACATCTTGCTACTAAAAACAATTTCAATATTCTATGGCTTAACCCATTCGCTATTCTAGGGGTGATTTACAACAAAAGGCTGATTTGGTTGGGATTAGCTATTAGCGCGCTATTCACGGTAATTATTCAACTCACTGGTTTACAAGAAATAGGAACTACGGCAATGTTATTGGCCATTGGTCTGGGAATCTTATATATTCGCAGAGCCGAACTTACTCGAAGATAGATCAGATATGCAGAATTTTTATTTCCTATTAGGTGCGCTTGTTGTGGTCTATTTGTTTCTTTTAGTTCAAATGAAAAGACGAAATAAAAAACGGCGAGAACGTCGGTTTTTAAAGGACAAGCAAAGAGATTAACCAATATTTAACAACGATTTTTTGAAAAGGAGTAGGTAGATATCATCGAACTTCTATTTTTGCAAAAAATTAAACCTAAAATATATGTACTGGACGTTAGAACTTGCCTCTTATTTAAGTGATGCGCCTTGGCCTGCTACCAAGGACGAGCTTATCGACTATGCCATTAGAACGGGTGCACCTCTTGAGGTTGTTGAAAACCTTCAGTCAATGGAAGAAGAAGGCGAAGAAATTTACGAATCAATCGAAGAGATCTGGCCTGACTACCCTTCTGAAGAAGACTACCTTTGGAATGAGGATGAATACTAGCCGTATTTATCGAAAACACTTCAAACAAAGCCTCTACAAGAGGCTTTTTTAATTAAATTTATCGTCACTACAATAAGTACGCGAAAGAAAGAAACATGGGGATCGTAAATAAGATTTTAAAAGTATTCGTCGGAGATAAATCAGAAAAGGATGTAAAATCGTTGAGACCCCTAGTCGAAGCGGTTAAACAGGCTGAAAAAGAACTTGAAAACCTTGACTTAGACGGGCTAAGAACACAATCAGTAAATTTCAAGAAAGAGATTAAAGAGGCTACTGCATCGATTACAGAAGAAATAAAGGCCCTTGAGCAGCAAATTGAAGCAACCGAAGATATCGATGCACGTGAAGCTATTTACCAAGAGATAGATACTTTAGAAAGTTCTAAAATTGAGAAAGAGCAAGAGGTTCTCAACGATCTTTTACCCAAGGCATTTGCTTTGGTTAGAGAAACTGCAAAAAGATTTAAAGAGAACCAAAATCTATCCGTATCGGCCTCTGTGTTCGATCGAGAGCTTTCAGCCAGAAAAGAATACGTAACTATTGAAGGTGAACAAGCGATCTGGAAAAATTCATGGAATGCCGCTGGGAAAGAAGTAGTATGGGATATGGTTCATTACGACGTTCAACTCATTGGAGGTATCGTTCTGCATCAAGGTAAAATTGCAGAAATGCAAACCGGAGAAGGTAAAACTTTAGTAGCCACACTTCCTGTATTCTTAAACGCTTTAACGGGTAGAGGGGTTCACTTAGTGACAGTGAACGATTATCTCGCAAAACGAGATAGCCAATGGATGGCACCCATTTTTGAATTCCATGGATTAAGCGTTGATTGCATTGATCTTCACCAGCCAAACTCTGCTGAACGAAAGGCGGCTTATGCTGCGGATATCACCTATGGTACGAATAACGAATTCGGATTTGATTATCTACGCGATAACATGGCCCATCAGCCTAGTGAACTCGTTCAGCGAAAGCCACATTATGCCATCGTCGATGAGGTTGATTCTGTACTTGTAGATGATGCACGAACTCCGCTGATTATCTCAGGGCCAGTACCAGAAGGAGAACGTCATGAATTTGATGCTTTGAGACCAGTAGTCGCAGATCTCGTACAACAGCAACGAACCTATCTAACCAATTTGTTAGTAGAGGCGAAAAAGCTCATACAAAGTGGTGAAACTACCTTAGGTGGATTTAAACTGTTACAAGTACATCGAGGTCTTCCAAAGAACAAAGCGCTCATCAAGTTTTTGAGTGAGGAAGGCGTTAAGCAGCTTCTACAAAAAACAGAAAGTCTATACCTACAAGATAATGGTAAAGAAATGGCTAAGGTTGACGCTGACCTTTGGTTCACTATTGATGAAAAAACCAATCAGATCGAACTTACTGAAAAAGGAATTCAGACTCTATCTACCGGCCAAGACGAACATTTCTTTATTCTCCCTGATATCGGAAGTGAAATCGCTAAGATCGAAAGTGCAGGCCTATCTATTGAGGAAGAAGCCGATCGTAAGAAGGTTCTCTTTAGTGATTTCTCAGTAAAAAGTGAGCGAATCCACACGCTAACTCAACTGCTTAAGGCGTATACCCTATTCGAAAAGGATGTAGAATACGTGGTAATCGACAATAAAGTTAAAATAGTCGACGAACAAACCGGTCGTATTATGGAAGGTCGTCGCTATTCTGATGGCCTACACCAAGCGATCGAAGCCAAAGAAAAGGTAAAAATTGAGGCTCTTACACAGACCTTTGCAACCGTTACGCTTCAGAATTATTTCAGAATGTACCACAAGTTGTCAGGGATGACCGGTACTGCAGTAACTGAAGCGGGGGAATTCTGGGAAATTTACCAATTAGACGTGGTTGAAATCCCTACCCATCGTCCGATTGCGAGAGAAGACCGAGATGATCTAATCTACAAGACAAAACGAGAAAAGTACAATGCAATTATCGAGGAGGTTGTAAAACTGTCTGAGCAAAAAAGACCTGTACTTATTGGTACGACTTCGGTAGAAATCTCAGAATTACTTTCTAAGTTGCTGAGCGTTAGAAAAATAAAACACAACGTACTCAACGCAAAGCTACACCAAAAGGAGGCAGATATTGTTGCCGAAGCTGGAAACCCGGGAGTAGTAACCATAGCAACAAATATGGCAGGTCGGGGAACCGACATCAAGCTTTCAGAGGAGGTAAAGCAATCGGGTGGTTTAGCAATTATTGGAACAGAAAGACATGATTCCCGTCGAGTTGACAGGCAGCTTCGAGGTCGTTCAGGACGACAAGGAGACCCAGGAAGTTCACAGTTCTATGTTTCTCTAGAAGATAATTTGATGCGTTTATTCGGTTCTGAGCGAATGGCGAAGATCATGGACCGAATGGGACTCGAAGAAGGTGAGG
>JAYPSS010000138.1:0-3923 GCA_038133115.1 Flavobacteriaceae bacterium
CACTCCCATTCGAACCACTAAAGTATTCTTGCCAGACGCTTTATCTGACTGATGGTCACGCATATTATTCAAATTCAAAACTGCAGTACTGAGTGAGCCCGCTGTTAACGTGTATCCGATAGCATAAATAGGAATGTTTGGAGTAAATAAAACTATGGTACCTAAAACGGCAACACCTCCAAAAAAGAAGAAAACCATAAAATCACCTAATCCGTAATAACCATAAGGTTTTTTACCTAAGGTATAGGTGAGCGCTGCAACGATAGATAATGCACCCAGTACTGCAAGAACAGTATAAGAAGTGCTATTTAGATTTGCGCCTTGAAGCAACCGATAGATCGCTAACCCGGTCAGAATAACAAGTACTACAATACCAGTTTTCAACTCCCGAGCAGACAATAAACCTGCTTGCAGTGCCCTTTTTGGCCCAATTCGATTCTCGTTATCTGTTCCTTTTAAACCATCCCCTAAGTCATTAGCAAAATTGGATAAGACTTGTAACGAAATGGTTACTACCAAGGCCCAATGAAAGACTGAAGGGTCAAAGTTTTCAATGGCGAGGGCTACTGTAGCCCCAAAAAATATCCCTGAAAGTGAAAGTGGTAGCGTTCTAAGTCGAGCTGCAGTTAACCAAGCAATAAAGATTTGCTTCATTATTCAGCGCGGTGAATCTTAATACGTGTAGTACCCTTGTAAGAAGCAACAAAAGCGTCTGAAAAACCAAGTTTAACCAACCCTCTTCTTAATGCGTTTGCCTCTTCTAAAGTCTCATATAGACCGATAGAATATTTCATGTAAGGATGAGCTTCAACAAAGATTCCATTGGCTAAACCTGGAGAAATTAAACCGGTAGCCTCCAAAGGCAACATTCCAGTTTGAACGCTGTAAATGGTATCTGAAGTCACTAAATTTCGGGCCAAATAAAAATCTTGAATTTTCTTAAGCTCGGTATTTTCTTCTTCTAACAAACTAATTTTTTCCTCAAGACGAGTGATTTCAGTGGTATCAACCTCTGGAATCTTAACCAACCACTCTGATAGACTTCCAAAAAAAACCATGGCAATTACCAACAAGGATAATACCATTAAACTATACGAAAGCAGATTGTTTTGACGCTTAAGAGAATGAAGTTGTTTAGACACAGAACCAATTTTTGATCAGTAAATATACTTAAACTCCCTTAATTAGAAATTATTGTAGAAGTCGAATTCCTCTCGCTTCTATCGAGATTTTTTTGGATTTCAAAAGACCGCCGACAGCCTTTTTAAAAAGCTTTTTACTCATTTGAGTAAGCGTATAAATCTCATCTGGAGAAGACTTATCGTGAATAGGAAGAAAGCCTTTAGGTTCGGCCTCTAATAATTTCAACAGACTCGTTGCTCCTTCTTCAAGGGCTTTTAATCCGACCGGATGTAAACTTAAATCCACTTTAAGGTCTTCACGCTGGCGAATCACATACACGGTTAACTCATCCCCTCTCCTAAGTTGAGCTGAATCTCTGTCGTGATAGATTAGACCTAACCATTTACCCTCTAGAATACATTCAAACCCTAAATCTGAACGACTAGCAACTATGGCTTGAAACGAGGTACCCGGTGTAATGGGTTGAGTAATGGGCTCGATGAAGCGCTTCCATCGTTTAGAAGCTACTAATCGACCTGATAATTCGTCTAAATAGCAATAGATAAAAACAGAAGAACCTACCTCAAGATCCTCCGAAGATTCTCGGTACGGTAGAAAGAGTTGTTTTTGTAAACCCCAGTCTAAGAAATATCCATTCTTAGAACGATCTGCAATTTTCAAGAAACCAAAGTGATCGCGAATCACCTTTGGCTTTTTAAGTGAAAGTACGGGTCGTTCTTCATGATCTAGATAACAAAAGAGAGACTTTGTCACTCCTTGTTCAAGGTCTGGCGTAATTTCAGCATTGGGTAATAATACCTCAGTTCCTTCCTCGTCAGTAAAATACCAGCCTTGGGGGGTTTTATGCGAGGCTTGAAGTTCATTATATAATCCTAAACCAATCATTGGAGCGCTTTAAAGTAATTTAATATAATAGCCTCATTATTTTGAGGATCAGTAATTACCTCTAGAAGCTTTGGTTTTGATGAGTGATTAAAAAACGAATCTAAGGCGTTTTCTAAATCGTTTAAGGCGTTGACCAAAATGTAATCGAAATCAAAGTGTTTGGCTAGGTGTCCGGCAGTAAACTGATGTCGCGTTTCGAAGTATTCTGAGAAGTGTAAACTATTTTCTTTTCCGGGTAGAATTCTGAAAATACCTCCTCCGCAATTATTTACAATGATAACTCTAAAGTTAGAAGGTATGTTTCGCGTCCATAAAGCATTAGAATCATAGAAAAAACTGAGATCTCCGGTGACTAAAATTACGGGTTGATCGGTTCCCTTTGCATACCCTACAGCCGTAGAAACACTGCCTTCTATTCCACTGGTACCTCGATTACAAAACTGATTATTTACCGTTGGAAATAATTGTGCGTATCGAATAGCCGTAGAATTGGCCATATGTATCGCATATCCCTCAGGAATTCCTTTAAAAATCCTGGCAAAGGCTTTAAAATCAGAATAAGGAGCACTTTCGATATACTCGTTTCTGCGTTTTTCAAGCCCTTTGTAGTGATTCATCCAATTCTTTTGATAGGAGTCATCAATTTCTATAGAATCTAAAAGGGATTTCAGTTGATCGATCTTCAAACTACCTTTAAGAGCAAAATAGGTATCTCTAGCGGGAGTGCCCTCAAGGTGGACATGAGTTAAATTCTTATGAGTTCGAAGTAATGCCTTAATTTTCTTCGAAACAATCATACCCCCTGCGGTGATGAGTAAGTCGGGCAATAACCGATTAAAATAATCTTCTGTGCGCTCCAATTTCTCCAATGGTGCGATTAAGGTATCTATACTGTCAATAGTGTCTGACAAATTCAATTGAGACAAGCTCTCGTGAAGAATTAATACAGAGTGATGAGATTGTACGTCTCTGAGCCATTTAATTTCCTTTGCCGTAGGCTTTAGAGTTCCTACCAAGCACATCACCTTAAGTGGGCGATTGGTTGAAACCAATTCTATGGATAAGGAATCTTCAAGCTGATCTGCTATTCTAAGAGGTTCAGCCTCCACAGAGAATAATGGTTCTTTTGTCTTATTGTAGAGCGGTTCATCAAATGGAATATTGATATGAACCGGACGTTGTGTGTTTTTTAGCTGAACAAGTGACGCTTCAATACGTGATCTGTTCATCGAATTAATAGAGTCTTGGTTCGATAAATCGTCTAATAATAAGTTCGTTGAATAGGCAATCATTCTTCCATATACACCCTCTTGAAGGATCGTTTGACCATCCCCAATTTCTAGTAAGTGTACAGGTCTATCTGCCGATAAAACAAGTAATGGAACATCACTGTAGTAGGCTTCAGCTATGGCCGGAAAATAATTAAGTAATGCCGATCCCGAGGTGCAAACGAGAACTACAGGTTCATTTTTTGCCATCGCAAGTCCTAAACCATAAAAAGCCGCCGAACGTTCGTCAACGATCGAATGACAATTAAAAGCCTTGTTTTCAGAAAAACCAATCGTTAAGGGAGCATTTCTTGAACCTGGAGAAATCACTACCTCTTTTACGCCATAAAGTCGCAAAAGTTCTACGATTAAAAATGCCGATGGAATCGAACTAAACATTGTTCGACAAAGGTAAGAAGGCAGAAAGTAATCTAAGCCATTAAAATGGAAGCTAAGGTTGAAGTTTTAATTCGAATTTCTTCAGTTTCTAGTTCAGGATCAGAATCGGCTGTAATTCCTGCTCCAACATACACCTTGATCATTCCTTCTTGATAAGACATACATCTTAAATTCACATAAAGGGAAGAGGACTCTTTTTGAACTCTTCCTAAATAACCAGAATAAAGG
>JAYPSS010000139.1:0-3890 GCA_038133115.1 Flavobacteriaceae bacterium
GACGGCAATATTTATTTAAGCGTTGAGAGTAAGGGGATATTTAAAATGGTTCCGAAGGCTTAATTATCTAGCGTAAGCATTTAGAACCGACTGAACCGATCCGTGCTTTCTTAAGGCATCTAAAGCCTCTTCGTTTGAAATTGACAAGGCTTCGACGATGTAACGCACCCCTCGATCCCAAAGTTTATTGTTACTCAACTGCATGTTCACCATCTTGTTATCTAAAACAAGACCGGCACGAATCATTAAGGTCGTAGATATTAGATTAAGTATCATTTTTTGAGCGGTTCCACTTTTCATTCGTGTACTTCCTGTAACTACCTCTGGGCCAACTACTGCTTCTATGGCAATTTCGGCTAGATCCGAGAGTGGACTGTTTGGGTTGCAAGAAATACCCGCAGTTAAAAGATGCTGTTCTCTACATTTCTTGATTCCGCCCAAAACATAAGGAGTTGTTCCCGAAGCCGTAATCCCAACCACAGTATCCTTTTCATTGAGTTCAAACTTTGAAAGATCTGCCCATGCCCCATCTTCATTGTCTTCGGCAAATTCAACTGCCTTTCTAATCGCAGAATCACCTCCCGCAATTAAGCCAATAACTCGGTCGTGATCGAGGCCATAAGTTGGAGGTATTTCAGAAGCATCCAAGATTCCCAGACGACCTGATGTACCAGCTCCGATATAGAAAAGTCTCCCCCCTGAAAGAAAACGAGGCAAAACCCTTTCAACGAACTCAGCTATTTCTGGCAAGGTCTGCGCTACCGCATTCGCAACTTTAGCGTCCTCAGCATTAATAATTTGAACCAGTTCTAAGGCAGATTTTTTTTCTAAATCACCGTAATGCGAATCGCTTTCAGTTACTTTTTGTGGTTTCATAACACAAACATAGTATCTTTTCGTTCTCAAGCATAACCAGTAATGACAAGCAAAACGGTAATTGGACTGATGTCTGGAAGTTCTTTAGACGGGATAGACCTTTGCTGCGTTCACTTCTACGAATCTGAAAAACAGATCAAGTACCGTTGGGTCAAGGGAAAAACCTACCCCATTTCTCCACCACTCAAAAAAGCCTTACAGGAGGCCAATGAAGAAGATACACGTCTTGGATCTTTCTTAGATCAATCATTCAGCCAATTCGCGCTGGAGTGTCTTAAAACTTTTTTGAAGGAACTTGATGTGAAAGTAGATCTAATAGCTAGCCATGGACATACCGTCAAACATGAGCCAGAAAATAAAATCACCGTACAAATCGGCGATGGAGCCTACTGGGCGCAACAACTCAACCTCCCCGTTGTTTACGATTTTCGAACCGAAGATGTTCTACTCGGAGGTCAAGGAGCTCCCCTAGTGCCTATAGGTGATACCACTCTTTTCAAGGAGTATGAGTATTGTTTGAATCTCGGGGGTATCTCCAACCTCTCGTGCCAACTAAATAAGAAGGTGATTGCCTATGATATTTCGATGTGTAACACCCCTCTCAACGAGCTAGCACAAAGACTTGGAAAAGAATACGATAAGGGCGGAAGCATCGCTCAATCAGGACAGTTCATTCCGTATCTATTTGACGAGTTGAATGACCTAGACTATTTCAAGTTACCGGCTCCAAAATCCCTAGATAAGGCCTGGTATTTTGGTCAAATGCAACCCCTATTCGATAGAGGATCTTATTCAACCGAAGATTTATTAAATACATGTTGCGAACATATCGGATATCAAATTGCCCAATCGATTAATTCATCCAAATCCGATTCAAAACGCTCTGAAGTGTTGGTTACAGGGGGCGGAGCTTACAATAGGTTCCTCTTATCTCGTATTGAAAAATACTTAGATCCGAGTTATAAGCTCGTGATTCCAGAGCCCTATCTCATTGAATATAAAGAGGCTATCATCTTTGCGCTCATGGGATGGCTAAGAGTTCATTCGAAAATAAACGTACTAAGCAGTGTTACTGGGGCAACAAAAGACACATCCTCTGGTAAAATAGCCGGTATATAGTGGCAATTCGTAACTTTGAGAATCTAATTTGTAAAGGATGTTTATCATAGGTATCACGGGTGGATCAGGAAGTGGCAAAAGTTCTATTGTCAACGCCATCGCAGAAGGATTCGATAAGAATCAACTTACTGTACTCTCGCAAGACAGGTACTATAATCCACTCGATCATTTAAGCCCTAAGGAGCGCAGTGTGCAAAATTTTGATCATCCCAGTGCCTTCGATTACGACTTGTTAGAAAAGCATCTTCATGAGTTAAAAAAAGGGAATACGATACCCGCTCCTGTGTACAGTTTTGTAAAAGAAACTAGAGAATCCGAGACGGATCCGATCAGCCCCACCCCCATTCTATTATTAGAAGGTATTCTGCTCATGAATCATCCAAAAATAAAATCGATGGTTGACCTATGGATTTATATTGATACTGATGAAGATCACCGATTAATGAGAAGAGTACTTAGAGATACTACAGAGCGCGGACAAGAACTCACCAAAGTATTTCGAAGATATACCGAGCAAGTAAAGCCGATGCATCAAAACTATATCGAAGCTTCAAAGTCTGAGGCGGATATTATCATTAACAACAATCATCACTACGATCGTTCTGTTCAATTTGTGATAAAAGCCATTCAGCAAATGGTGAGATGAAAAAGACGAAACTACTGACATGGCTGGGCCAATTCAAGAATATTTACCTACTGATAACTAGCTTCTTTATCGTTTGGATGCTCTTCTTTGATTCAAACTCTGTTCTCATACAATGGCAACTTAGCAGCGAGATCAAAGATCTAGAGCAAGAAAAGACCTATCTAGAATCTGAAATAGCAAGAGATAAAGCACTATTAAAAAAGTTCGCCGATTCTATTGAAAAGGAGCGGTTTGCTAGAGAGCGCTATTTCTTTAAAAAAAACAACGAGGATATTTTCATCATCGAAATGAAAGACAGCCTTCCAAAAGGCCAATAATACCCCTGAGTTTTCAACAATTTCAAGAAAGGTTTTTAGCTGCATTCGTAAAATTGTATTTTAGACCTTCTTTATATGTATCATGGGAAAAATCATTGCTATTGCTAACCAAAAAGGTGGTGTAGGTAAGACTACCTCTTCAGTCAATCTTTCTGCGGCTTTAGGGGCATTAGAACAAAAAGTTTTACTAATTGATGCCGATCCTCAGGCCAATGCCTCATCGGGTCTAGGGATAGATATTGAAAATGTTGGTTTAGGTACCTATCAATTGTTAGAGCACACCGCAGGTGTGGACCAGGTGATTTATCCTGCGAACTCACCAAACGTATCTATCGTACCCGCCCATATTGATCTTGTAGCTATTGAAATAGAACTTATCGAGAAGAAACGCAGAGAGTACATGCTAAAGGAGGCTATTAACAGTATCAAAGACGATTACGATTATATCATCATTGATTGCGCCCCATCCCTTGGGCTTTTAACCCTAAACGCACTTACAGCCGCTGACTCGGTAATCGTACCGATTCAATGCGAATACTATGCGCTAGAGGGGCTTGGCAAACTTTTAAATACTATCAAAAGCGTCCAAAAGTTATACAACAAAGATCTCGATATCGAAGGAATGCTACTCACTATGTATGATTCGAGATTACGTCTTTCTAATCAAGTCGTTGAAGAGGTGAAGAAGCATTTTAGCGACATGGTTTTCGAAACGATCATTCAGAGAAACGTAAAATTAAGTGAGGCTCCAAGTTTCGGAGAAAGTATCATTAGTTATGATGCCAGCAGTAAAGGAGCGGCTAATTATTTGAGTCTAGCCAAAGAAATAGTGCAGCGTAAGCCTGCGAAGAAATCTAAAAAGAAATCATGAGTAAAACTCGAAAGCCTGTTTTAGGAAAAGGATTATCTGCCCTACTTCAAGATCCCAATAA
>JAYPSS010000140.1:0-3856 GCA_038133115.1 Flavobacteriaceae bacterium
TATCCTGTAGACTCCCTTCGCTCAGGTAGTTTCACTCAAAAGATGGGAATAGCTGCGACCATTATGGATTACGCTCGGTACAATTATATCGCTCAGCCTGGGGATGAGAATATTCGATTTGTCCGCCAAATGGGACCTTACGATGATTATGCGATTGAATGGGGATATCGCTACTTCCCAGGCCAAGAAGCTGATGAAATTAAATCAAAGCTGGCCGCCTTTGTCAGTGAACGTAACCTCAACCCTATCTATCAATTCGGAAGCGGAGGAACCGATCCCGATTCACAAACCGAAAATATTGGGGATGATCCGATCAAGGCAACCGCCTACGGACTTTCGAACCTCAAAATTGTTGCAAAAAATCTAGAAGATTGGACCACTGAAGACGGACAAAACTTCGACGACCTCAAAGAGCTCTATTTAGAAATGGTAAGCGTTTACCGCCGATATATTTATCATGTCGCGAATCTTGTGGGCGGAGTTCGTGAAACCCGTGCAGTAAAAGGTCAGATTGAACAGGTGTATGAAAATGTTCCTAGATCAGAACAACTAATGGCACTCAACACCCTACAAAGAGAAGTTTGGAATAGCCCACTGTGGCTCCTCGACCCAGCCCTAATTTCACAATTCGAAGACGAGGGTCGATTACCTCTTATTGGCAACCTACAAAAAGCACTAGTTTATCGACTATTGAGCACCGATAAACTCAATCAGATGATTTCAAGTGCAGCAAGTGTAAAAGGAAACCCCTTGAGCACTGAGGATCTGATAAGTACCCTCACTAATCAAATCGTTAAAGAGGCGAAATCTTTAGATGCCCTTAAAAAGGGATTGCAGATCGCCCTTGTCGAACGACTCATCGAATTAAAAGAGGATGAAAAAGCCAACCCTGTAGTGCGGGCTGAAGCCTTCGATGCTCTAAGTGAACTTAGATCTCATTTTAAATCAAGACAAAAAAGCAGCGACCATTTTCGCTTTGCATTTTATCTAGCGGAGAACGCTCTGAAGTGATTCTAAAATAATAGGCTCTAGCACCTTATAACCGCTGTCATTGGGGTGAACCGTATCGTATCCAAGTTCGCTTATTAATCCCCCTTCTGCGTCGACGGTTGAGGTATAGTAATCGACGTAGGTTACCTGATGTTTCTCAGTAAGAGCTCGCAATAGTTCGTTGAGTTTGATGACTTTTTCACGAGGCAGAATTTCGGGTCTCCACGGGAAGTTATTGGCAGGCAATACAGAACACACTAGCGGATGTATTCCATGAGCAATAGCCAATTCAACCATCGATTCAATGTTGGCTGCAATCTCTTCTAAAGAAATAGGACCCGTATTTTCGGCAATGTCATTGATGCCGGCGAGGATGACCACCGCTTTCGGTTTTAAATCGATAACATCTTGTCTGAATCGCAGTAACATTTGTGGTGTGGTTTGTCCGCCGATCCCTCGATTGACAAAAGAATTTTCGGTGAAGAAATGAGGTCGCATATCGACCCATCCTTGGGTAATTGAATTTCCCATGAAAACAGCTTCTACAAGCTTTCCTTCTGCCGTCACTTGCTGGTTCTTTTCTTTAAAAAAGTTCATATTCGCCCAATCTTGTGAAAAGCCCGATAAACTGCTCACTAAACAAATACACAGAAAAAGATTTTTCATTTAAAAGGCTCTATAATTTCCAGACAAGAATTCATTCACCTCAGCCTCTTCAAAAGCAGAATTCACTTTATCATAGTGCAGCGTGCGACCCGGGAATCGTCCTGCGATTACTCCAAGTAAAATGGTCTCTGTCAATCTAGCCCCATACTCAAAAGGGGCAGTACAATCGGTCTTGCCTAAACAAGCATCGATGAACTGACGGTAGTGCAAGGGTGACTCTTCAGTATAATTGCGAATCGGCTCTCCCAAACTGTTTTCAGGGTCGTACTGAGCGATATCATAATCTTTATAAGCGCCATCGATAATCCAACGAGGTAACTCCATAAAGTGTGGCAACAATAATCGTTCGCCATTTTCTCCGATGAACATCGCCCCTTGATCAGGTAGTTGATCGCCATTAGGAAGTTCGAGAAGTTCAGAAGCCTCAGGGCCTTCAACTCCGTCATACCATACCCATTCGAAGGAAGGTGTGGTATAATTGGTTCCTTCGAAAGTATAGTGAACGATGTTTCTTTCTGGATATCCGTAACCGTTCGATGGCCTGCAAATATTGGTAATCGTCGAGGGCACTCCTAATTCGAGGGCGTTGTACGGAGTATCGAAAATATGGACCCCCATGTCTCCCAGTGTGGCACATCCGTAATCCATGAGTTTTCTCCAATTCATCGGATGATAGTACCCTTCCTTGTAGTCTCGCTGCTTCGAGGTCCCCAACCACAGGTTCCAGTCTAAATTGGCAGGAACTGGGTCAGAACCTTCAGGAACTACCCCGTCATATCCCCAGTTTTTATTCGACCACGCGATCACTTTGGACACTTTTCCAATGATTCCACCGCGAATAAGCATAGTAGCAAGTTTATAGTCATAAAAAGAATGTACTTGAATTCCCATCTGAGTAACCAAGCCTTTCTCTGATGCCACCTTACTCATTTCTCTTGATTCAGAAACGTAATGCGACAAGGGCTTTTGACAATATACTGACTTGTCATACTCCATAGCTAGTAGTGAGGCGGGGGCATGCGTATGGTCTGGGGTTGAAACAACTACGGCATCGAACCCATCAGAAAATTCACTCATCATTTGACGGTAATCAGAGAACAACTTCGCCTCTGGAAAAAGCTCGGCGGCAGCCTGAAGATTATTCTGATCTACATCGCACAAGGCAGACACTACTACTTGCGGATGTGTAGCAATCGCCTTCAAATCTTCAAACCCCATATTTCCAACTCCGATATGTGCCGTTCTAATTTGTTTTTCTGCTCCAACACAAGACCACACTGGCAATACTGCTGCACCAGCGAGCAAGGTGGATGTTTTTAAAAATGTTCGTTTATCCATGGTTATAGTTCTTTAATTTTTACGGTTTTGAACCATAGTTCACTTCCGTGATCTTGTAGTCCAATAAACCCTTTCTTGTATTTGCCATAATCTTCAGCCATTCCCCATTTACCCTCATTTTTTCTTTGATTCCAATCTTCTGACCAAGGAACAAACTCAAGCATTACCTCTCCGTTCAAATAATAGGTTACTTTTTCAGGTGTGAATCGAATGGTGGTGCTATTCCATGAACCGGCTGGATGCAAAGTCTTTCCTTCTTTAGGAGTATACATTCCATAATCTGCGCCCGTAGATTGAATAGGCTGTAATTTTTCAGGATGATCGGTGATACCTATACTTCGATTGTAGTCTTCAATATCATGAAAGTCGGTATAATGCAAATCATCGATCAGCTGATATTCAGGAGCAACCTCAGGAATTCCAGAATATCCCTCTTTGATGTGATAGAAAATACCACTGTTTCCGCCAGGAGGAATTTTCCACTCTACATAGAGCTCGAAATTTTCGAACTCTTGGGCACCGTAAATCAAATCTCTGCTCCCCTTGTAGTCGTAGTCGGATTCAGAAATAAACTCTGTTTTAAAGGTCATCAATGAATCTACCACGGCCCACCCTGGAGGTAAGCCTTCTCCATTGTAGGCACGCCATCCATCGAGGCTGGTACCATCAAAAAGGTAGGTCCATTCTGAAGTTTTTGAAGGCTCTGAACATGAGTACAATAACCCAATACATATCAGTGCAATTACCTTTTTCATAGTTCTGTGATTTTAAGGTTTTTCCAAAGCACTTTGATTCCTCCGCCTGAATGAATTTGAAGAGCAATTCCTCCTTTACCATCTCCTATTTTCTCATCGGTGATATC
>JAYPSS010000141.1:0-3847 GCA_038133115.1 Flavobacteriaceae bacterium
CCTTTCGTTCGTTCCAATGGAGCATCGCTCATTTGAGAAGCTAATGTTCTTTTGTAAATCAGTTCGTAAAGTCTCGCCTCGTCTCTCTCAAGATTCGGTGATTTATTACCCATCTGTGTCGGCCTGATCGCCTCGTGTGCCTCTTGAGCACCCTTTGATTTAGTATTGTAGGAACGAACTTGAAGATAATCACTACCGTATTGATCCTCAATTTCAGCACTAATCATGGCAATCGCTTCGGACGATAGATTGACACTGTCAGTTCTCATGTAGGTAATGAGTCCAGCTTCATAGAGTCGCTGAGCCACCTGCATGGTTTTTCGTACCGGGAAATATAATTTTCTAGATGCCTCCTGTTGAAGCGTCGAGGTCGTAAAGGGAGCTGCAGGAGACTTTTTAGCAGGTTTTTTCTCAAGTGAAGAAACCGTAAAAACAGCCGACTTATTTTGCTCTAAAAACTGCTCGGCAGATTCGAAATTTTCAAAATCTTTAGTCCCTTTAGCCTCTAATTTCGAACGATCACCGGTTTGAAAAAAGGCTTTGACTTTAAAACTTGGCTCAGGTAAAAACACTTGAATTTCTCTTTCGCGCTCAGTGATCAGTCGTAACGCAACCGATTGCACGCGACCCGCAGATAGACCCGGCTTTACCTTCCTCCATAAAACAGGAGAAAGCTCGTAACCTACAATTCGATCTAAAACTCTTCTGGCTTGTTGCGCGTCAACTAGATTTCCATCAATATTACGCGGATTTTGAATCGCTCTCTCAATCGCAGATTTCGTAATACTGTTAAAAACAATTCTTTTGGTTTTAGCTTCTGGAAGCTCAAGGGTTTCCATCAGGTGCCAAGAGATCGCCTCTCCTTCGCGGTCTTCATCACTTGCGAGCCAAACGGTTTCTGCTTTTTGGGCTAAAGTTTTTAATTTTTTTACTTGAGGTTTTGATCGATCACTAACGACATAATTAATCGCAAAATCATTCTCGATATCAATACCCATATCGCTTTCAGGAAGGTCGGCGATATGACCATAACTACTCTCTACAACAAAGTCTTTCCCTAAAATTTTCTCAATCGTCTTGGCTTTCGCCGGCGACTCTACAATCACTAAATTTTTTGCCATAGCGGGTTTTTGGTTCAACACAAAAGTAGAACCTTTTTAATCACTCATTTTATATTAATCGAAGTCGAATTAAAAAATAAAATTTTAAAATATTGTGAATCAGACATTTACATTTGTGTAATTTTCTGATCCATCCAATTGATTCTTCGGTTTAAGTAGTCTTTAAGCGCAGAAATCTCGGCATCATAATCTACTTCGATACCCGTCCATCGTTCAAAATTACGCTCAATGGCTCCCGAATCTTTGAGTGTTTTCACATCAGCGTCGATTCTCGATTCAATGGTAGAAATCTGAAGCGCTCCGGAACGAAGGGTTTGCCAACGACTCTTTAATAGTGCCTTGAATGCTTCGTCTTCTAAAAGTATATCCCACCAGAAAGGAACCATCCAGGCGTCCTCTCCCACAAAATCATTATAGTTGGCGATCCAATCAGATTCAGGAACTCGGTTCCACTTGCGATGGTATCCGATATTTAAATCCCATACCGGCCCCAAATGAATCGGTCCGTTGCGATCTTTATATAAAAAGGTGCTTAAGCGATAAGCGTCCTCGTTCATCGTTAACTCATTGAGTATAAAGTAATCTACAAAACTTTGTAAGTCGATAAAATTCGTGTACGATCCATCTCTAGCGAGGAGGGCGCGCTCAAACTGTCCGATCTCATTTTGTAAATAGCTCTTTTGTTCAGGAGTGATCAATTGATAGTCAGGATACTCGTAGACAAAATAAGTCTCTAAATATTGATTGGCGTGATACGGCTCACCAAAGGGCGCCTCTTGAAGTTCTTCTCCGAAAATGCTGAAGTCTGATCTGAAGCTAACCGCCTCGGTATACCTTGCATCGTCGGCCCAGTTGTTATCAAAATAGGATAAGGGCTTCCCTGTGCCAACTTCACTGCCTGAGGTTTTGTCTATTTTAAAAATGTATCCGCCAGTCAGAGCGTCTCCAGTATTATCGGCTTCAGTTATCGATTGAATATTAATTCGATTTTCGTCACGCTTCAACTTTTCCATTAATAGGTATATCCCTAAATACTCCCCATTAATTTCAAGCTCTACGAATCGAGATCGAGCGGCATAATTCCCCATTGACCTAAATATCTCATAACCCAGACGGTGAAACAAAAAGGTAGTATCAAACAGTGTATTTGGAGCTCGAAAAACCTGACCCATTAAGATCCAATCTTCTTCTGCGGGCATACCCAAAAGTTCTACCGAAAGATCATTGCCGGTCCCGTCCCAGGTTTCAACCCCAAAAGACTTTTTATCAGATAAACGATATGAAGTAGATCCTCGGTACTCAATTCCCATAAACTGCGAATGAGTAAGTTCGTTTCGTTCAAAGATCCTCATCTCTCCACCTACCTTCGGCTCATTGAGAATCGGCGCGTCAGTAAGCACCTGAACATAAGGCAACAAGTCACTGGAACGATTTAAGGCTCCTTCGGGAGCCTCGCTAGAGCCCAACTTTAATTCACTTGCGCAAGAAAGCAAGCTTAATGAGAAGATCAGAATGAGAAATTTTAAAGGCTTCAAGGTCATCATAGAAGAATGATATTATTTAACACTAACTTTAGACAAATCTAACACATGAATTTTCTACGACTACTAGAATCTGGGGATATGGGCTTAAGATTCTTGATTACCCTTTTATTTGTGAGTCTTCTTATTGCCTTAGGGAGTTTCAAAAAAGAAAACCCAAAGCGAAACACCTATACTTATTTTGTGATCAGCACGGTCGTTTTTTTCCTGTGTTTCACGCTAAACACCATTGATCTTAATTTAGGGATGGCCCTTGGTCTTTTTGCCATTTTTGGCATCATTCGTTACCGAACAGAAACCATCAAAGCGCAGGAAATGACTTACCTATTTGCCTTCATTGGGCTGGCTGTGATTAATTCACTCGCACCCTTTGATCCAGTAAGCGAACTACTACCCCTGAACATATTAATCACCTTAAGTATTGCAGCGGCACAGAAAGTTCTTCTAGATCGCGACATTGAAGTCGCTCAGAAAGAAAAGCTTTCAAAGACAGTAGTTGTCTTACCTTTTAATAGGGAGGATGTTTTTGAACAAGCTGTACTTAAAGATCGCATAGAGCGTCAAATTCAGAAGAAAATCAAACGAATGGATCTTAGCCGAATTGATGAAGAGCTCAATCAAATTACCTACACCATATACCATTAATCAATGCTTAGAAAGATTGTATTACCCCTAATCCTATTAAGTTCTTTTCATCTCAGCGCTCAAAGCTCAAATCGACAATGGCTTTCACTCTCTTACGAGGCTTTTGAATCAAAACAAAGCAGTCTTGCTTTTAGTCAACGTCTTCGTTGGCAGGATCAAGAATTTCATCAATGGATCAGTGAACTAGATTATAAAACCGATTTAGGCAACGATTTTTCTGCAGGAGTTGAATTTCGTTACATCCTAGAAAGCGACAGAACCGGCGCCATCCAAGGTAACCGATCAGCGGGCCGAGTGCGATTCAATCTATATCACGAACTAGAAACAGATCTATTCGATTTAGAAAACAGAGCAGGTATACAATACAAGAGAAGGTTTGACGACCAGAAAGAGGATTTGGCCATACGCTTTAGACCACAAATCACTCCGAAGATTCGAAATTTCAAACACGACCCAAACCTGAGAATCGAGTGGATCCAAAACCTAAGCGACTCCAAAGATTACAGCATTCGTTATGGAATTGATTTCCCTTTTAAATTC
>JAYPSS010000142.1:0-3844 GCA_038133115.1 Flavobacteriaceae bacterium
TATTCGAAATTTTTTCTTTGTAAACCGAGGAGTTTCAGAGGATGAGATTATTTATTATTCGCACAACATTTTAGAGGACGGGTATGATTTATCTACACAATCACTTCCAGGCTTTTGGGGTGCAACCTCTTCAGATACGACAAGGATCGTCAATTTCACATCCAATCGAATTAAAAAGGTTTTTAGATCTGGTCTAAGTAGTGATGGTTTAAGCTCAAATATTGAGCCTGTAGAGGTTATCGAAAAAATTGGATCACTAAGTAGTATTGAAAAGGCCCAATATGAAGACGTATTTATGGAGGCCGCTAAAGCTACTCCGATTTATGAAAGACTTACTGCACAAGAAATCCAATTTGTTTTGAGTAGAGAACTTCTCAAACGTGGTATCTCTTTACCCTTTGAATTTGGAGTCGAGCGTCAAGGATACCCTACTTCGGTAAGAAGTGAAGGCTTTGATTTTACTTCTTCCTCAACCTATCGGTCTTCCATTTTTAAGGATAGTGAAGGAGTGAGTGCTTATGAATTAGTGGTTGATATCCCTCGTAAAAATGCTTATCTCATCAGGGATGTTTTGGGTCTTATGGCTTTATCTGTTTTCTTCACCTTAATTATTCTTGCTACGTTTTCTGTGGCGATTTATCAACTATTTACACAAAAGAAGAATGCGGAGATTAAAGCAGACTTCATTAATAATATGACTCACGAGTTTAAAACTCCTATTGCAACTATCGGTCTTGCAGTGGATGCTTTGAAATCTACCTTAAAAGATGAAACAGGAGGTAGATATTTAGATATGATCCGCGATGAAAATAAACGAATGCTCACTCAGGTTGAGAATGTTCTTCAAATCGCACAATTAGAGAGGGGTCAAATCGACCTCGATTTATCTGAAATTTCACTACACGAAATTATTCTGGCAGCTAAGAAACGTGTTGATCTAATTTCAAATGAGAGAAATGGCACAATTGTTGTTAAACTTGATGCGATAAAAGATATGATTCAGGGAGATGCGATGCATCTTACACATGTTTTTATCAATTTATTGGATAATGCGATCAAGTACACCGATGAAAATAAAGCACCAGAAGTACATATTTCAACCAGAGTAATTGATCACAGAATTGTAGTCGAACTCTCTGATAATGGAATAGGGATGAGTCGAGATACCTTGAAACAAGCTTTCGACAAGTTTTACCGGGAAACCAGTGGAAACTTACATTTAGTTAAAGGTCACGGTTTAGGTTTAGCCTACGTGAAACAGATTATAGAAGCGCATCAAGGAACAGTTCGAGCAGAAAGTGAGAAAGGAGTTGGAACTACATTTTATGTTGAATTAAAACTAAAATGACCCAAATATGGCTGATGTTAAGAATATCTTACTGGTTGAAGACGATCCTAATTTCGGAATTATTTTGAGAGATTATCTCAATCTCAATGGCTTTCAGGTTACTCTTGCAAAGAACGGAATGGAAGGGTTTGACAAATACAAAAAGGGAGATTACGACCTTTGCATCCTAGACGTGATGATGCCATATAAAGATGGGTATACGCTAGCTAAGGAAATTAGAGAAGATAATACATCGGTTCCGATCATCTTTCTTACCGCGAAATCTATGAAGGAAGACGTTCTTCAAGGGTACAAGGTAGGAGCGGATGATTTTTTAAATAAGCCTTTCGATTCAGAAGTTTTACTCGCGAAGATTAAGACTTTATTAAAACGAAAAAGCTCTCAGACGACCGTAAGTCAGAAGCAAACGGATTTTCAAATCGGAGATTTTCATTTAAATGCAAAGTTGAGATTCCTTACCTACAAGAAAGAGGATCCGATTAAACTTTCCCCAAAGGAAAATGATTTGTTAAAGTTGCTTGCACTTCATCTTAATGATTTGATGCCAAGAGAGTTAGCTCTTACCCAAATTTGGAGAGATGACAATTATTTTACCTCACGCAGCATGGATGTGTACATTGCGAAGCTTAGAAAATATTTGAAGCAAGATCCTAAGGTCGAGATTTTAAATATTCACTGAGAAGGCTTTCGTTTAGTAGTTCACGACTAATTGGTCAAGCACACTTTTTGCACCTAATTCATCGGGTTTAAACCAACGAAATTCTGATTTTTTATTGTACCAGGTAAGTTGACGTTTCGCGAAATTTCGACTGTGTTGTTTTATTTTTTCAGTCGCTTCATCTAGACTGTACTTTCCTTCGAAGTATTCGAACATTTCACTGTAACCGACGGTTTTAAGTGGATTAAGGTCTTTGAAAGGCATTAGTCTTTGTGCCTCTGCAAGTAATCCCAATTGAAACATCAGATCCACACGGCGATTGATTCTATCATAGAGTAAATCGCGTTCCCAATCGATGCCGATTTCGAAGATATTTTTAAAAGGATTGGCCCTTTTTTGGTTTTTAAATGAGCTATAAGGCTTACCTGTTTGAAGACATATCGAGAGGGCTCTCTCTAACCTTCTGCGATTTTGATGATCCATATGCTTAGCACTGATGGGGTCTAATTCTTTAATTTGATGACTTAGCTCCTCTAATGATTGTTTCGATAATTGCTCTAAAATGCCTACATCCACTTTCGGAAAATCATCTAGACCATACAACAAAGCATCACCGTATAACGGGCTACCACCAACAATAATAGCAGATCCATATTTCTCTAAAAGTGATGAAACCAGTTGCCCTGCCTCAGAAGCATAGCTCCCAGCGGTTAAAGGATGGTGTATGCTATGAGAGTGAATAAAATGATGGGAAACCTTCGACTGTTCATCTTTGGTAGGCACAGCCGTTCCAATACTCATTTCTTTGTAGCATTGTCGACTATCGCTTGAAACAATCTCTGTTCCCAACAAGAGTGCTAGTTCGATAGCAAGAGAAGTCTTTCCAGATGCGGTTGGCCCGCCTATATGAATGATAAAATTATTCAATACAAACGATTTCGTAATTCTTTTTTGATCGATATGTTGAGAGTATGAGCTCGTTCAATTTATTTGGAAAGACCGGTGATAGTCTTTTCTCCAATACTTTTCTATTAGTCATTTGGTAGTTTAGATCGTAGAACCCCATTGCTTTAATTCTTTGATTTTCAATAAGAAAAACAGCGTGTTCTCCTTCTGTTCTCCCTTTATCAATTAATAGACCTAATTCACTCGGAAATGGAATCGCAGAAGAGGTATTTATTTTTAGATTGAATCTCTTTTTAGGTTTTAAAGAAAGCTGAACTTGTAATACCCTGATTGCGTTGTATAGCTCACTCTCACAGAGTTCGGTCTCTACACGTTTTACCGATTTGTAAATAGAATTTTGATGAATCGAAAGAGAGGATAATAGATTACTCACATGATTCTTGATATTTTTTGCGTGTCCACACTCCAATAGCTCGGATTTAGCATTGTAGAGTTTATAAACTCCAGTAGCTTCGGGCAATTTTCGAACAAGATGAATGTGTGATGGCCTGAGGTCTGATTCCTTTTCACTATAGGTTAAGTAATCAAGTTCTTTTTCAGCACCTTCTTTGCTGATTAAAACTTTTAGTAAAAGAGCGGTAGCCTCTGCATCACCTAAAGCTCTGTGCCGATCACTCAAAGGTATTCCAAGCTCTTTGGTTAATTTACCTAGCTTATAACTTTCTAGACCTGGAAGAAGTTTTTGAGATAATTCAACAGTACAAAGCGTCTTTCTTTCAAAGCTGTACCCTAAACGGTCGAACTCGAGCTGCAAGATTTTATAGTCGAATTGGGTGTTATGCGCGACCAAAATAGCATCCTCTGTTAATTCAATGACACGCTTGGCGACTTGATAGAATTTTGGAGCTCCTTGAACCATTGAAGGCGAAATA
>JAYPSS010000143.1:0-3818 GCA_038133115.1 Flavobacteriaceae bacterium
GATTACACTTATGATTTTTGGAATACCCAAGACGATAGTGATGCGAGCAATGATGCCATTGATACCGAGGAACGTAGTTTCAGATTAAACTTAGTCTCTGGAGGGTCTTTCGGTATTACCAGTGGTAACGCGGTGAATACCTGGACTGCCGAGAATAAAGTCTCAATCCTTGATAACCAAGATTTTGTAGAGCGTGTTTACCTTAAAGGGGGTAGCGGTTATCTCGCTCAGTTTCAAATTCCTGATGAAATTATTGAAGAGATCAAAGCCAATAATTGGCTCGTAAACGAAGCAAGCATTGTTTTTCACGTGGATCAAGATGCCATGCAACAATATCCAGAGCAGCCGTCGCGTCTTTACCTGTTCAAAGAGGGGAGCAACTTACCCGTTTATGATGCGATGACAGAGACTTCTAATGACGAAACTCCGCTAGGGATCTTCTTGAATTACGATGGAATATTACAATACGACACTGAAGGCAATAGCTCTCATTATACCGTTCGATTAACCGATTATGTGAATCATGTGGTTCTTCGAGATTCGGTTAATGTTCCGATCAACGTGGCAGTAAGTGCGAACATTGGTTTACCGGTCACTTACGCGGCTAAGGTTTCAGATTCAGAAGAGGTGGTATCGTACCCTCAGATGAGTGCTGCAACGCCATTAAGTACGGTGCTCTATGGTTCGAATGCCACGGTGCCTGAAGATAAGCGCTTAGAGCTTCGCATCTATTACACTCAAATTCAGGATTAAACATCGGCAATTACCGATTTCCTCTGTATTCCAATGCTTATTGGGGTCATTTCCCTTTTGTTTTTTCCTAATTTTGAAACCTAAAATAACCCAATTATGTGCGGAATTGTAGGATATCTCGGTTCGCGAGAAGCTTTCCCATTAGTGATTAAAGGACTTCAACGTTTAGAATATCGGGGCTATGATAGTGCCGGAGTAATGTTGTATGACGGCAGTGAAGTTCGAGTCAGTAAAACTAAAGGAAAGGTTTTTGACTTAAAGACAAAGGCAGAAGGCGAACAGAATACTAAAGGCTCTCTAGGTATTGGTCATACACGCTGGGCTACTCATGGTGTGCCAAACGATGTCAATGCGCATCCCCATCAATCGAACTCTGGTCGTATCGTTGCTATTCACAACGGGATTATTGAGAACTACGCCCCCATAAAACAAACGCTTGAACAACGAGGATATACTTTTCAATCAGATACCGATACAGAAGTACTCGTAAATCTGATCGAAGAGGTACAAATTAAGGAAGAGGTTTCCCTTGCCAAGGCGGTAAGACTTGCACTAAACCAGGTGGTGGGAGCCTATGCATTGGTAGTTTTTGACGTGTCTGATCCCTCGGCTCTCGTTACCGCACGAATGGGAAGTCCTCTTGCTATAGGAGTAGGAGAGAACGAATTCTTTATCGCCTCTGACGCTAGTCCTTTTATCGAATTCACTTCTAATGCCATCTACCTAGAAGATGGTGAAATGGCATCGATTCGCTTAGGTAAAGAAGTGTCTGTCAGAAAAATTGCCAACGACAAGAAAGTGGATCCTTTCATCCACGAACTTCAATTGTCGCTTGACGAGATCGAGAAGGGCGGATACGATCACTTCATGCTCAAAGAAATCTACGAGCAACCTAAAGCAATTCGAGATACTTATCGCGGGAGGCTGAAGATCGATTCGGGCTTGATTAAAATGGATGGAGTAGACAATCATCTAGATAAGTTCCTCAACGCAAAACGAATTATTATTGCCGCTTGTGGTACCTCTTGGCATGCCGGACTGGTTGCCGAATATATTTTTGAAGATCTTGCGCGCATACCCGTAGAGGTTGAATACGCCTCTGAATTTCGATATCGCAACCCCGTAATCGGCCCAGGAGATATTCTTATTGCAATCTCCCAGTCTGGTGAAACCGCAGATACTCTTGCTGCAATTAAGATTGCAAAGAGTCGCGGAGCCTTTGTCTTTGGAGTATGTAATGTGGTAGGTTCATCCATTGCCCGTGAAACACACGCAGGTGCATACACCCATGCCGGCCCTGAAATTGGAGTGGCTTCAACGAAAGCCTTCACCACTCAAATTACTGTATTAACCTTAATTGCCTTAAAGCTAGCTAAGGAAAAAGCGACCATTGCCGACTCTGAGTATGCACACCTGGTTAAGGAGTTAGACTCGATCCCTTCACACATTGAAACGGTGTTAAAGTCAGAAGCAGCGATCAAAGAAATTGCTGAGGTTTATCATCAATCAACGAATAGCCTTTACCTAGGTCGAGGTTATAATTTCCCAGTAGCACTCGAAGGAGCGCTCAAATTAAAGGAGATTAGTTATATCCACGCCGAAGGGTATCCAGCTGCAGAAATGAAACACGGCCCAATCGCTCTTATCGATGAGTCGATGCCAGTATTTGTTGTAGCCATTAGAAAAGGGCATTATGAGAAGGTGGTAAGTAACATTCAAGAAATTAAGTCTCGAAAGGGTAAAATCATTGCGGTAGTAACCAAAGGAGACACTCAGGTTGCTGAATTAGCCGATCATTGTATCGAAATTCCTGAAATCGAGGAATCACTTAGCCCAATGCTAACCACTATCCCGCTACAACTATTATCTTATCATATTGCGATT
Source organism: Flavobacteriaceae bacterium (assembly GCA_038133115.1). Lineage (GTDB taxonomy): Bacteria > Bacteroidota > Bacteroidia > Flavobacteriales > Flavobacteriaceae > UBA3478. The sequence goes on from JAYPSS010000143.1 coordinate 2,638, forward strand.
TTACGCGGATGCAACGTAGATCAACCGCGAAATCTAGCTAAATCGGTTACGGTGGAGTAACAATATGCTTCTTTTATCGTCATAGATAAAAAGAGCTATGAAAAAGATTTTATTGGGACTTCTTGTGATGATTTTCACTGGACTTTCAGCCCAAAAAGCACAAATTGAGCTAATCGGAAGGTAGACAATAGAGCTAGATTTTGTTGATTATCCGCTGTACGGATTGAAACTTAAAAACAATTCTTCAGCTGAAATAGAGGTAAGTATTATTTCTAGAGTCAGTAATGAACAAGTTCGTGGATTTGGCCTTGCTCCAAAATCTACTGTGGAAGAGGTGCTCATCGAATCAGATTCCTATGCTTGCTTCACTAACCTTTCGGCTAATGCAGCTTCATTTTCTATTGACGCCACCTCTAAAGTAGCTGCACCGGTGACCAAAACCGACGGGGTTAGCTTTACTCTGAGAAATAACACTCTTAAATCAATTCCGCTTATTATTCCTTCGGTCATGAATCCGAATCTATCTCCTAAATCGAATAGCGGAGTTTACCTTAAATATGGTCAGAAAGTTTACCTCAGAAAAGGAGCTTCAAAGAAATTAATTCTCACGGTAGATGAAACGATTCGAGAGGGAGCCTTAATTGATGTTGATAGCCTTATTAAAAATGTATACCTAATAAGAAGAAGGTAGAAACACATTTACTAGTTTTGCGCTGTGAATGCAACCTTAAGCGCAATTCTTCGTAAGTTCCTGATTTGGAAATATAAACATATTTCTGAGCGCAATTTTGTTTTAATTCTTAGTGCGCTTGTTGGTTTAGTTGCAGGACTAATAGCAGTGCTCATTAAGAATATTACCTACGGCATTCAGTATGTCGGATCTCTCGGACTTTCGCTTACTCAAAACGGCCTTTACTTCGCGCTTCCGCTCATTGGATTGTCTGCTGTATATCTCATTTGGCATAAGCTCTACCGCAAAGGGGTATTTCAACCTATCGCAACCCTGCTATTTGCGCTGTCAAAAAAGGGAGCCAAGGTAGAATCGAATAAGTTTTACATGCCGCTTATCACTGCTCCTTTAACGGTCGGGTTTGGGGGATCGGTCGGTCTGATGAGCCCGGCGATTTTATCTGCTTCGGCAGCATCTTCTGTTTTTGGTGATCTTTTTCATCTGAACCGAA
>JAYPSS010000144.1:0-3818 GCA_038133115.1 Flavobacteriaceae bacterium
AACAAATGACTCCCGCTGTACGTGGAATACTTATCGCTAATGTGTTGTTCTTTATACTGACACTAAGCTTAGGAGACTGGATGTATGGGAGATTCTCCCTTTGGTTCATGGAGAATCCTAGATTTGGGTTTTGGCAGTTTGCTACCCACATGTTTATGCATGGGGGGTTCGCTCATATACTCTTTAACATGTACGCGGTGGTAGCCTTTGGAACACCACTCGAACGTCAATGGGGCCAAGAAAAATTCATCTTCTTTTTCTTTTCAGCTGGTCTAGGTGCTGCATTTTTACACACTGGTGTAAATTATATCTATTTCAACAGCGCCGTTGAAGCGATTGTTGACTCTGGAATATCTAGAGTACAGTTATTTGAGGCTTTGACCTCTACCTCAGGTGTAAACTTAAGTTACATCGAACACGGTGTTTCTTATGAAGTAGCAGAGCAACTGAGATCTGCGTTTTACACTCCGGCTGTCGGTGCATCAGGGGCTGTTTACGGGGTCCTAGTGGCTTTTGCTTTTATGTATCCCAATGCTCGTTTGATGTTGCTTTTTCTGCCATTCCCTATCAAGGCGAAATACTTTGTACCCTTAATCATTCTTGGGGATCTTTATTTTGGCATTACTAATCAAAATACCGGTATCGCTCATTTTGCTCACATTGGTGGTGCATTATTAGGCTATATTATGATGTGGTACTGGAGCCGAAATTCATTTAACAATCACCGTTGGAACTAATGGAAAACCTGCGCTATCGATGGAGTTTGATGAGCAGCTTTGATCGCTTCATTGCGATTCAAGTGCTGGTGTTCTTCGTGATCTCGATTTTAGGTGTGATAGGATGGCCTCTAGACCGTTGGCTGGTTTTAAGCTCGTCATTAACCACCTTATTATTTCAGCCTTGGAGCCTAATTACCTATAGTTTTATTCATGCAGATCTTTGGCACCTTATCTTCAATATGCTTTGGTTATACACCGCCAGCCGTTACTTTTTAACGCTGTTCGACACGGCCCGGTTATTTACGGTTTACTTTTTAGGTGTATTTTTCGCCGGACTTACTTTTTTATTTTCTTACTCCCTTTTTCTATCCTCTAGCGCCTATCTAGTTGGGTCTTCAGCTGGTGTGATGGCTGTGCTCCTATTTATCGCTACCTATACTCCGAATCAGCCTATTAGAATTTTTATTTTCAATATTAAGTTGTGGCAGCTCGGAGCTTTTTTTGTTGTGATTGATTTATTGCAATTAACCTCGGGTGTCAATTTTGGCGGACGCTTAGCGCACCTGGTTGGGGCCGGAATTGGTTATTTTATGGCGAGCCAATTATTAAAAGGAGTGGAGATTGCTGATGGTTTACAAAATTATTTCAGACAAGGATTTCGATTCAATGTTACACGTAAAAAGCCCTCCTTTAAGGTTTACAGAAACAAAAAGAGAACCAGCGATAAACCTTTATCTGATCAAGAGAAGATTGATTCCATTCTCGATAAAATCAGTGCGTCAGGTTACGAAAGCCTTTCTGCCGAGGAAAAAGAGTACCTCTTTAAAAAGGGGCAGAAATAGAAATCTGCTTTAAATAGTCTAGTCCATGTCTAGGGCCTATATTGAACAACAGATCAATAGCCGATAGATTACTGAGAAACCCAGTGCGCTCCTCAAAAACCTGTGGATACCTTTTTTCTTCGATTACTCCTGAATTACCCTTACACAAGACGAAATGACGAAGATCTAACACCTCTGAGGTTGAGTCGATGTTATGATACGATTCAGTGAATTTATCAGGGAATGCGATTCTAAATTGATCGCAGAGATACTTGGTGATTTTGAGGTTATGCTCAAATAGATCTACTGAACTGCTAGCGAATAACTCTTTGAACTCTCGCTCAAAAAATTCAAAATAAGGTGAGGTTCTATAAGCCGTTGTAATACTTTTTAGATGCTGTTTGTTCCAGTCAAAAACTGCTTCGCTTTTAACTTCACTGTAGCGCTGTCGAATGTTCTTCTGATGTTTTACAGGCAGGCTAAGATTTAGTTTTCCTTGATCGGTAGCTATAGCGCATCTGCTTCGATAGGTTTGTTTCTGAAAATTATCGTGTTTTTCAAAGACAATCTTATCTCCGTATTGAACTATCGCGGCAAGACTTTGGGTCGTTAGAAAATAGGAGGGATGCAGAAGTACCGCTTTCAACATGTTAAGCCTTTTTTCGCTTTCTAACTGCTTTAAAACCAAAATAACTCACTAAACCGAGCACAAATACCCATAGATAAGACTGAGGTTGCCCAGACCCTTTTACGGTAGTAAAGAATCGATCCCAACGCGGTTTCATGTTAAGTAAATCCTCGTTGAAATGATCCCAGCTCATCCAAATAAAAATGGGTTTACCTAATATGTGGTCCTCCGGAACAAACCCCCAACTTCTACTATCCTCAGAGTGGTCTCTATTATCGCCCATCATCCAATAGTAATTCTTGGTAATACTTACTCGCTCACTTGGGCTACCATTTACGACGAATTCACCATTTACTAGTTCTATGCTATTTCCTTCGTATTCAGTTAAAAGCTTCTTATAGATCGGATAAGTGGCTAAACTCAATTCGATTTCATCTCCTTCTTTAGGAAGGTAAATCGGTCCAAATTGATCTTCATTCCAAATGTATTGGTCGTTTTGTGGAAATATATTGTAACCACTGACCCCTCTAGGTGTCAAATCCATAGAAACACTATCGATACTCGGATGCTGCGATAGCAATGCTGCTCCAGCAAGGGTTAGATTAGCGGTAATTTCAGTAGATAAGGGTTCTTTAAGAGCAATTCGATTCTCTCTTAAAACAGCGATAGGGATACCATTACTCGTGGTATAAAGTTCAATGTTTCCTTCAGCGGTTTGATTGACTCCAATCAGATGCGGAACAAGGGCATTGTACTGATCTTGAGTCAAGCTTTCAGCGATAAACTTTCGACTAAAATCGTCGGCATCGGCTTGTATCAATAGATTGGGGGATACCCCTTTTGAACTGTAGACTTTATGATTATACATGGGTCGTGCACGCTCATCTAGTTCAAGTTGAACACCGTTGATATAAACAAAACCGTCAATTATTTCTAGGGTGTCTCCGGGGGTACCCACGCAACGCTTAACGTAATTTGATTTTTTGTCAATCGGCTTTTTGACTCCTTTTTCTTTCACAAAGAATTGTCTCACGGTATCTGCTGGCCAGTTAAATACAACGATATCATTCTTTTTAACCTTTTCAATACCGGGGAGTCTTAGATAGGGGATTTGAGGTTTCTTTAGGTAAGACTTCACCTTTAAAATTGGTAGGGTATCATGAACCATTGGAGTGGACACCGCGGTCATTGGGATTCTAGCTCCGTAATGAAACTTACTTACGATTAGAAAATCACCAATTCGTAGCGTACGTTCTAGTGAGCCCGTTGGGATCGCATAGGGTTGCAGAAAATAAGTATGAACCAGTGTAGCTGCTACTACCGCAAAGGTTAGTGATGATAGCCACTCACCTGTTTTGGTTTGTTCTGGTTTCTGACGGTTGGTTTGAAATTCAATATTTGAGGTATAGTTCAGAGGTACTAGGTAGAGCCCCAAACTTAAAATAACCCAAAGCATTTCAATAGATTTAGGCTTCTTCTTAAAGGCGTACAAAAGATCAATCCAAAAAACTGGAAATAGGATTAAGTTGATGATCGGTAAAAAGAAGAGAATCGTCCACCATTTGGGTCGCTCTAAAAAAGAGAGTGCGACGATGAGGTTGTAAACGGGTATGAATGCCTTATAACCTGCCTGACCTGCTTTTTGATAAA
>JAYPSS010000145.1:0-3809 GCA_038133115.1 Flavobacteriaceae bacterium
CTCCCCATACTCGGCCTCTTGTTGATACCCTCGACAGGGCCCTGCGCAATTTCCTATATGATACTCTAAGCAGAGCTTCACCTTGCCCGATGCGATCTGTGCTTCTGAAAGCTCATAATTACAAGTTCTTAGCGTATATACGTTTCGAATGAGATCAAGAAGGGCTCTAACGGTCTTCATTGAAGTATAGGGACCAAAATAAAGTGACCCATCTTCGATTTTTTTTCGTGTACTAAAAACTCTTGGAAATCGCTCGTTCTTCACACAAATCCAAGGATAGGTTTTATCATCTTTAAGCAGTACGTTGTATCTAGGCTGATGCTGCTTAATCATACTGTTTTCTAGAAGCAGCGCATCAGATTCGTTGGCCACGACCACATGCCGAATCTCTTTAATCTTACTAACCATTACTCGGGTCTTACCGCTAGCATGGTTCTTCGTGAAGTAGGAAGACACGCGCTTTTTTAGATTCTTTGCCTTACCGACATACAGAATGCGCTTGTTTTGGTCATAGAAATGGTAAACCCCAGGTTCATCGGGCAGTGCCTGTACCTGAATTTTGATCGGATTTTCCTTCTCTCCCATGAAGTAAAAGTAGCGATTGATTTGATTTTTTAGATAGTTTTACCTCATGAGCATCAAGGATGATTTAAGAAAGTGGGCCAAAGAAAAACGAAAGTCTTATTCTAAAGATGAAGTGGAGGCCTTGAGCCTTAAAATCATCAATCGTCTCTTAAATCTCCCCATTTGGGAAAAGACTACTTATCATGTTTTTCTCCCTATCGTGAAGCAGAATGAGGTCAATACCGAAGGTTTATTGAGCATTTTACAAGGAAAAGATAAACGAATCGTCTTGCCTAAGGCACATTTAGATGGAAGCCTAACCCACTACCTTCTTGAAGATCAAACCAAACTTATAGAGAATCATTGGGGAATATTAGAACCCACCAGTGGCCTCACCATTGAGGCGAATCATATTGACGTAGTATTTGTTCCTCTTCTGGTTGGCGATCTAAATGGAGGACGTGTCGGATACGGTAAAGGATATTATGATCGATTCTTAGCAGATTGCAGACCCGATGTAATCACTGTAGGGTTAAGCCTGTTAGAACCGGTAGAATCTATTGATGATTTAGAACCTCACGACCATCCGCTTCATTGGCTAATTACACCAACTGCAGATTTTCAGTTTAGTTAGGAAAGACTCTTTTGTTAAAAGCAAGAAGGATAAAAACACCAACGCTAATTGCGCTATCCGCTATATTGAAAACGGGCTGAAAAAACCGCAAAGGTTTTGAGCCGAAAAAGGGAACCCAATCTGGCCAAGTTGTGTCGATTAAAGGAAAATAGAGCATGTCTACTACACGCCCGTAGAAGAAATTGTCATAACCTCCGATCGAGGACTCCCAGGCGAAGGTTGCCACAGAATAAGGGGTGCTCACCGTAAATAGCCTTCCATAAAATACCGAATCAATAATATTACCCAAGGCTCCAGCGAATATTAGAGCTATGGAGATAAGCAGTAGTGAAGGTGCTTTTTTAAGAGCCGAACGGTAACCCCAAATGGCTATTCCTACGATAGCAAAAAGTCGAAATAAGGTCAATCCAAATTTAGCGCTGCGTTCACTGATAGGAAGAAAATCGCTCAGCTGAGTACCCCAAGCGGCGCCTCTATTTTCAATAAAGAAAATCTTAAACCAACTGAAAACCTCAATCTCTTCTTGATAGGTGAAATGGGTTTTTATAAAAATCTTAGACCACTGATCAAGTACAAGTATCACAACAGCAAGAAGGATGGTTTTCTTTAAATTCATTAGGCTTTATTTAAATAGATTGATCCCTTTTCTGAAGCTAACTTATAATGAAATCTTGTATTTAGAGGAATACTTCCTATCACTTTTCCTTCAGCACTAGAGGCCTGAATATCTCCATGAGGAACTGTTAAGAACACATCTGCAGAATCGGTTCGAATATCGCTTTCTTCTGCGGAGTATTCTAAATTCACCCGGCCCGATCCCAAACGCAAAACCACTTCTTTATATTCTCCTAATACCGAAACCACTGCTTGCTCTCCCCGAATTTCAATAGTCTTTCCTTTAGGAACAACAAGTTCAAGGTTTAAGGCACGAACTTTATGTGCACTGAGCTTATCATTGGGAGCTATGAACGAAGGCGCCCATTGCGGATAAATTTCAAGCCAATGATCAACCTCTTTAGACACCAACATCACTTGGTCTCTGTATTCACCTTCGCTGGTGGTCTTAATAATGTACTGGTCAGAATTGCCCGTGGAAACTAGTAGGTTTTGGATAAACCCCAGTTCGATGGAAAGCGAATGAACCTCGGGAGCATCAATCGTTTTTTCCCATTTAGATTGGGCTAGGAGCGAACCTTGCACCAAGAAAAGAAGTAGAAGTACCTTGAGTTTCACTAGCCCTGCATCTTCTTGGCTTCAATGCTCAAGGTTGCATGCGGAACAAGCTTCAATCGCTCTTTAGAAATTAGTTTACCTGTTACTCTGCACACTCCGTAAGTCTTGTTTTCAATTCTTACTAGTGCATTCTTTAGGTCTCGGATAAATTTTTCTTGACGCAAAGCCAGTTGCGTATTCGCCTCTTTACTCATGGTCTCAGAACCTTCTTCAAATGCCTTAAAGGTTGGTGAGGTATCGTCAGTACCATTATTCAGGTCATTCATGTAGGCACTTTTTATAAGATCAAGATCTTCCTTTGCCTTTACAATCTTTTCTTCAATCAGTGCTTTAAACTCCTTAAGGTCTGCATCTGAATATCTTACTATTTCTGACATAAGATTCTATTTTTTCTCTAGATATAGTTGCGTTTCGATATCGTCAAAGCTAACAGCTATTCCTTTTTCTAATCCTTCTACCAATTCAAGTTGCTCACACAGCGTCTCTTGCATTAAGTAGTCGCGATTTGAAGAAACCGCCTGATTGACTTTATCTGTGGCCCCAATATAAAGTAAAATTTTATCTGTTACTTCAAGTCCAGAATCCTTTCTCAAATTTTGAATTCGATTGACGAGTTCACGAGCAATACCTTCATTGATTAAGGTTTTATTCAGCGTGATGTCGAGAGCTACCGTCAGCGCTCCATGAGAAGCAACCAGCCATCCTTCGATGTCTTTATTGGTAATAAAGACGTCTTCTAATGATAGCTCAATGGTAGAATCGTCAAGCGAAATCGCAAAGGTCTCTTCTTGTTCGAACTGTTGAATTTGCTCTTGATTTAAAGAAGTAATCGAGGCTGCAACTTGTTTCATCTTTGGTCCATACTTTGGCCCTAAGGTCTTAAAGTTTGGCTTGATTTCTTTAACTAGTATGTCTGAAGCGTCTTCAAGTAGGCTTACCTCTTTCACATTAACCTCTGAGCGTATCAATTCAGAAATTGCTAAAAGCGCCTCCTTAGAAACCGATTTACTTACTGGGATCGTCACTCTTTGAAGCGGTTGACGAACCTTTATTTTCTCCTTTTGACGTATCGATAGAACTAGCGAACTCACCTTTTGTGCGAGTTGCATTTTTTCCTCTAAGGGTTTATCGATAAGGGCTGTATCAGCGGTTGGGAAAAGCGAAAGATGCACGCTTTCTGCTCCATTTAGGTCGCGATAAAGCCTTTCTGCAAAGAAGGGAGCAACAGGAGCAATGAGCTGGGCTGTTGTTTTTAATACCTTTGAAAGCGTTTGGTAAGCGGCTAATTTGTCATCACCAAAAGAGCCCTTCCAGAAGCGGCGACGACCTAGACGAACATACCAGTTACTCAGATTCTCTTGAACAAAATCAGAAATGA
>JAYPSS010000146.1:0-3783 GCA_038133115.1 Flavobacteriaceae bacterium
CACGATCTCTCGTATCCATCATGATCTTACGAGGTGATAATAATTTACCGGTTTGGTTGGCCGGACACGAAGCTGTACAACGACCACATTCGGTACAAGAGAAGGCTCCTAAAAGCTGCAAAGCAGATAGCTGATTTACATCTCGAGCACCAAAGGACACCTCTTCAGACGATACGGGTTCGGCAGGTAGGCCTAACATCATTTTCACCTCTGAAGTAACAATTTCATTATTAGCCATTTTACCTTTTGGCTCAAGAGACGCGTAGAAGGTATGTGGAAAAGCTAATAGAATATGTAAATGCTTCGAATAGTAGAGATAGTTTAAAAAAAATAGGATGCCGGCTATATGCATCCACCAAGAAACACGTTCTATAAGGACGAGGGTATCGATTGAAAGGTTTTGAAAAATCGGCACAACCAGTCCGCTCACAGGAAAGGCTCCTGCTAATGGATATGCCTCGTGGCCCTTAAGTTGAAGCGTATGATCAGCCGCATTCATGGTAAGGAACAAGCCCATCAATACCAACTCGATTATCAAAATCCAATTCGCATCAGACTTAGGCCAACCTTTCATTTCAGGGCTCCAAAACCTCGCGACGCGCACTAGGTTTCGACGCATCCAGAAGACGATGACAGAAAAAACCACTAGCAAGGCGAAGATTTCAAAAGTTGCGATCGCAAAATTGTAAAACCCACCTAAACCTTTAAATACGCGGTGGGTACCTAATAAACCATCGATTATAATTTCTAGAAGCTCGATATTAATAATTATAAAACCTAAGTAAACTACTAGGTGTAAAACCCCTACCAAAAGGTTACGATGCATCTTCTGTTGCCCAAACGCCAAACGAAGCATTTGAAGCCAACGCTCCTTTTTTCGATCTGCCTTCGGTAGCGAAGTACCTAAGTGAACCGCTACGACAATTTTTTTACTGTTTCGGATAAACCACCCAATACCTGCAACAAGTAGAATAAAAAAAAGAATTGAATTTATCATTGATTCTTTGAGGTCTTAGCAGGGTCTGATTCTGGAGCGACATAATCCTTTTGTTTCTTACCAAATACAGAAACCGATAGATACCGCTTAGGATTGAGTCGTAAGTCTTGTAAAAGCCATTCTAATTGGTTCAAGTTTGAAGTCAAGGAAAGGTATAATTCCTGATTGGTGAAAATCTGTCCAACAGCACCTTCCCCATTTTTGATTCCGGCTAGAATTTCTTTTGTTGCTGATATAGACGCATCTAAATCGGTCATCAAACCTTTCAAGTCTGCATCATTTAATGTTTGAGAAACATTAGATAAATTCGAGGTTAACTCCGCCGTGTTCTCAAGGATAACACCTAGGGCTTTTTCGTTGGCAGTCAAGTTCTCACTAACATTCTGCGAAATCACCTTTAATGAGGCGCTCGTTTCACTGAAGTTATTAAGGGTTTCTATAAGTAAAGCCTGTGAATCATTATCTAATAATTGATTCAGATTTTTCATCAGTAAGTCAGTCTCCACTATGGCACTATTCACTTTCGCTTCAAGAGGCTCCATAAGCTCAGTGATTCGGTCGGTCATTCCCATCTTTACCATTGAGGTTAGTGTATCGCCATTTTGTGCGATCGCTGAGCCTGGGGTTCCTAAAACAATTTGAAGACCTTTTCCCCCTATAACAGAAGTATCATAAAGTTCTGCTTTCGAATCTGCAGGTATTGGCAAATCGGTAGTTAAGGTAAAAGAAACCATCAGCTTACCGGTTTCATCTAAAAAGGTGATATCGTCAATAGTACCAACGCTAAACCCATTTAAGGAAACAGCAGTACCCGATTGTAATCCACCCACATGATCATATACCGCGTGCAGTGTAGTCGATTTTCCTAATAGACTATTCGATTTGAGGTAACCAAAACCCAAGATTAATGCGGTTATACCAAGGACAACAATTAATCCAGCCTTTATTTCTTTCGTTAATCTAAGTAGATTCATTGATTCGTTAATTCATTTCGGCAATAAAAGCGTCTTTAAACCCTTTATTTTGAGCCTGTTTTAATAATTCTTGGGCAGTTTGAAAAGAACTGGTTCTTCCGTAAAAATAGCGCATTACGGCTGAAACTTCATCACGATAGATGGGTTTTAACCCTTTAAAAAAAGGATCGTTTTCTGAAAGCCTTCGATCTGAGGCGGCCAATTGTATCCGGTAATAAGTAGTTGAATCAGATATGGGCTGATCAAATGCTATCGAATTCATAAAGAATTCATTTTTATATTCAATTAATGCAGCGGCTATAGCCTCAGCCACCTTTTGCTGACCAGCACTTGAGTTTAAAAAGGCCCCTTCGTTAGCATTACTTAAAAAACCAACCTCAATAAGAATCGATGGCATGACGGTCCCGTAAAGTACAACAAAGCCCGCTTGTTTAACCTGTCTATCCCTTCTACCTGCACGCTTTACTAATCCGTTTTGAACTTTATAGGCCAGCTGAATACTTTGATTGAGGTTTTCTTCCTGAATCACCGAAACTCCAATGGCATCACTATTAAACTTTGCGTAATTTTCGGTATAACCTTCTTCTCGATAAATAACCGCGTTTTCACGTTTAGCGACTTCTAAATTTTTATCTGCACGATGAAGTCCCAACACAAAGGTCCCTGCACCGTGAGCATTTGAATCATGAGCATCACAATGAATAGAAACAAAAACATCTGCACCTCTTTTATTGGCAATTGGACCTCTAGCATACAGATCTACCGCAACGTCACGGTCTCTGGTTAAAGAAACGTCAATATCTGCCTCTTTGTTTAAAATAGCCGCAACCTTTTTTGAAATAGCAAGGGTGATAGTCTTTTCATTATAACCGTTATGCACATTTCCTGGGTCTTTGCCCCCGTGACCAGGATCAAGAACTACTTTAAATTGATCTGATTGGGCGTAGATTGAAGGAAATCCCAAATAAAGTAAGGAGGCGATAACTAATCCTCGCAGTAGCAACCGAATCATAGAGATGTGAAACATACCCTAAAATTAAGCATTCCCGGATAGTTTCGGCAATTAATCCGTAAGTTTGAACCCATTAATCAGACCCTTTTTCACCTGAATTAAATTATAGAATTACTCTTGTCGACACATAGGCATTATTGGATCATTCTTCTTCTATGGATGACTGCATTTTCGGTAGTTCATGCACAGAAGCAAATCGCTATAAAGAACTTACTGATTCGACCTATCGCGGCAACAGACACCATTGTAGCTCCCCTATTACCTCAGGTAGCTGCCGCAAACAAGGCCCTAAAAGATTCTCTAAAACAAGCGCTCCCCAACAAGCAATCATTCAAAGTAGCTTCTACCTTAGATGCACCCATTGTTTACAGCGCTACAGATTCGGTAGCTATAGATCAGAAGCTGTCGGCTATCGTATTATCTAATCAAGCAAAAATCACTTATGCAGATACCCAATTAGCCTCTGGGATTATTTCTATCGACTATGTAACTAACGAAGTTCAAGCTGGGAGAATTAAGAATAGTGAAGGTAACCTTGACCAAACACCTAACTTCAAGCAAGGTCCTAGCGTTGTGGTCCCTGACTCTATCCGATACAATTTCAACACCGAAAAAGCAATCATCTTTAATTCTCGAACCGAACAAGGAGCAGGATATGGAAGTATGGGGCCTTCAAGTGAGAACATGAAGGTTTACACTGAGATGACTAAAAAAGAAAACGACTCTGTTTTTTATTTTCAAAAAGGAAAGTTAACAACCGCAAAGGACACGATTGACCCAGATTACTACATCAAAATCAA
>JAYPSS010000147.1:0-3771 GCA_038133115.1 Flavobacteriaceae bacterium
GACCCGAATGGAACGACGCGAACAATGCCCTTGTTGGAAACGGAGTTTCTATGGTAACACTTTATTACCTCAGAAGATTCTTAGCTTTCTTTAAAGAATTAATCAGTCAATCGGCGGTTTCTGAAGTTCAAATCTCGGTAGAACTGAAGAAGTGTTTCGATCAAATTCATAAAACGCTTGAAGACTCAGCTCATCTTTTAAAAGGTTCAATAAATGACCAGCAGCGAATGCAGGTTTTATCAGGATTAGGAGAAGCAGCTAGTATCTACAGGCAAACCATCTATGATCAAGATTTCTCAGGAAAGAAAACAACCTTTAAAACAAGTGAGTTTTTGACCTTTTTAGAGGTTGCTCTAAAACACCTTGAGTATTCTATAGAATCTAACCAGCGTGAAGACCAATTGTATCACGCCTATAACTTAATGACCGTAACTGAAGATAAAGGAGTAGCCATTAGCTACTTGCCTGAGATGTTAGAAGGCCAGGTAGCTGTTCTAAGTTCAGGATATCTCGATACCGAGGCAAGTTTAGCCGTGCTCGATGCACTTAAGGCAAGTAAACTCTTTAGAGAGGATCAATACAGCTACGTGCTTTATCCGAACAAAACTTTACCTAGATTCCTAGAAAAGAATAACATCAGCCCAATTGAGGTTTCAGAGTCTGAGCTTCTCAGCAAGCTCGTGTTAGAAGGTAATAGAGATATAATACTGAAAGATTGTGAAGGTGGATGCCATTTCAATGGAAACTTTAAAAATATCCGATTCTTAAGAGATGCTTTGAACAACCTTCCAAATCACTATCAAGATTTGGTAGAAAAAGAGCAACCAAAAATCGAAGCTATTTACGAACAAATTTTTAACCATAAAGCCTTTACAGGAAGATCTGGTACTTTTTTCGGTTACGAAGGTCTTGGTTCTATTTATTGGCATATGGTATCAAAGCTTAGACTTGCTGCTTATGAGGCGACCAAGAAGGCTATAGACCAATCCGCATCTGAGGTAATTATTGGTCAATTATTTGATCATTATTTTGAAATTAATGCAGGTATTGGAGTGCACAAATCTCCAGAACTCTATGGAGCTTTCCCTACAGATCCCTACTCACATACCCCAGGTGGTAAAGGCGCGCAACAACCGGGAATGACAGGGCAGGTAAAAGAAGATATTCTTTGTCGATTTGGAGAACTAGGGGTTCGCGTATCCAAGGGAATTTTAAGTTTTGACCCAACTATTATTCCTGATTCTGAGTATTTGAATAACGATCAAGTATTCGAGTACTACGATTTAAATCAATCACTACAAAAGGTCGAATTATCAAAAGGATCATTAGCATACACCGTATGTCAAGTACCTATCATCTATACGAAGAATGGAGATGCTAAGATCACAATAGTATTAAACGATTTCAGCACAGAGATCATTGAAGGTAATTCGCTCAATAAAAAATACAGTGATGCGATATTCAATCGTTCCGGTGATATCAAACAACTAATTATAAATATCTAAAATCATGAGAATAGTTAGTTCCTTACCAACAATTGGTAGAATAACTGGATTTTTAAGAACCCTCTTCACTTTCCTGTTGGGGTTGATGCTATTCTCATGCGAAACCAAATCAACAACTATGCAAAGCAAGACTGCTTCAGAACTTTTAGGCAATCCAAATTACCAAGCGATATCCTATGGAGGTTACCGAAAAGTAAGTAGAGAATTTCAGCCAACCTTAGACCAACTAAAAGAAGATCTAAGAATTCTTCACGCTATGGGAATTAGAATCGTTCGCACCTATAACGTACAACTTCCGCACGCCACCAACGTAGTTAAGGCCATTGCTGAGTTAAAAAAGGAAGACTCCAATTTTGAGATGTACGTAATGCTCGGAGCATGGATCGATTGTGAAGGAGCATGGACAAACAGTCCTAACCATGAAAAAGAAGACTACGCCTCAAACAAAGCAGAGATTGAACGCGCAGTAGAACTCACTCGCGCCTATCCCGATATCATAAAGGTAATCGCGGTAGGAAACGAAGCTATGGTTCATTGGGCAGCCTCTTATTTTGTAAAACCTAATGTAATTCTTGGATGGGTAAATTATTTACAAACCTTAAAAACCAATGGAAATCTTCCCAAAGAACTCTGGATCACCAGTTCTGACAATTTCGCCTCGTGGGGAGGTGGTGGATCAGAATACCACAATGAGGATTTAAAGAAACTTGCCAAAGCGGTAGATTACGTTTCCATGCATACCTACCCGTTCCATGACACTCATTACAATCCTTCCTTCTGGAATATAGAAGCAGTGAAGACCTATAAGGATACTAATGACGTGAATAGTCTTCTAATGAAGTCTGCAGTGAATTATAGCAAGATGCAGTACAAGCAAGTGTCCAATTATCTAAAATCTATCGGAGTAGATAAGCCCATTCATATCGGTGAGACTGGTTGGGCCAGTAAATCAGATGGATTCTACGGACCAGATGGATCGAAAGCAGCTGACGAATTAAAACAATCCATGTATCATCAGGGAATGCGTGAATGGACAGACAATGAAGGTATTAGCTGTTTCTATTTTGAGGCCTTTGATGAACCTTGGAAAAGCTCGGCTAACCCCAACGATTCTGAAAATCACTTTGGACTGTTCACCCGTGACGGAAAAGCAAAATACACCTTATGGCATCTAGTGGATTCAGGTGTATTTGAAGGTCTTAGTCGTGATGGTAAACCTATCACAAAGTCTTACAACGGAGAATCTGCATTATTAAATAAGGATGTTCATCTTCCTGTTTTAAAATAAAGAGAACAATGATTAGAAATTTCAAAGCCATAATTCTATTGTTATTCGCAGGGCTGTCTTTTGGCTCTTGCTCGCTCATAGGAGATCAATCAAATATAGTTGGGGTAAAAGATCATCTGCTCACCATTAACGATAGACCCTTCTTTATAAAGGGTGTATGCTACCACCCTGTTGAGAAGGGTCAGAGGATTAGAAGTTTTGGACAAATCGAAAAAGATCTGAAACTAATCAAAGCAGCAGGAGTAAATACCCTAAGAGTTTATGAACCCATAGCGTCAAGAGAAATACTCGATGAAATATACGACGCGGGACTACGGGTGATCATTAGTTTCGGATTTAATCAAGGAGGCGTTTATGACCTACAATCTGAAACCTATCTTGATTACATAGAAACCTTCAAATCGCACCCAGCAATTCTTCTATGGGAACTTGGAAACGAATACAACTATCACCCCGAGTGGTTCGGCGGATCGGTAGATTATTGGTATACAGTTCTCAACGAATCTGCTGCCGCAATCAAACAAATAGACACCAAACATCCTGTAGCTACGGCGCATGGAGAAGTTCCGAGTGAAGACCTCATTCAAAGATTAGATCAAATTGACCTGTGGGGCCTCAATGTCTACCGATGGGATCAACCTGGTACGGCACTTGAAGAATTTTCTAAAGTCAGTTCTAAGCCGGTTTATTTCTCAGAGCTTGGTGCCGACAGCTACATGACCATAGAAAATGAAGGCTACGCTTTAGGTTATAATGAGACCGCACAAGCAGACGCTACTCAAACGATTTTAGATCAAGTATTAATTCCAAACACAAAGGCGACAGGCGCGATCGTATTTTCATTTACCGACGGATGGTGGAAGGCAGGTTCTCCTGAAACCCAAGATGTGGGCGGATGGACTCCAGGAAGTAGTGGAGTCCCTTACGATGCTACTGCAAATGAAGAGTATTGGGGAATCGTTACTTTAGACCGAGAGC
>JAYPSS010000148.1:0-3736 GCA_038133115.1 Flavobacteriaceae bacterium
CCAATCAATTTAATCATCTAAATCACAAGACTATGAGTATTATTGTTGACATCTTTGCACGTCAAATTTTCGATTCAAGAGGTAACCCAACCGTTGAGGTTGATGTTGTTACTGAAAATGGAATCTTAGGTAGAGCTGCGGTTCCTTCTGGGGCTTCCACTGGTGAGCACGAAGCAGTTGAACTTCGTGATGGCGGTTCAGATTATGTCGGTAAAGGAGTTCAAAAAGCCATCGATAATGTAAATGGTGAAATCGCTGATGAACTTATCGGTATGTCTGTATTTGAGCAAAACCTTCTAGATCAGGCAATGATCGATTTAGATGGTACAAAGAATAAATCAAGACTAGGTGCAAATGCGATCTTAGGAGTTTCTTTAGCTGCTGCAAAAGCTGCTGCTGAGGAATTAGAAATGCCTTTATATCGTTATGTTGGAGGGGTTAGTGCGAACACATTACCTGTACCTATGATGAATATTATTAACGGAGGTTCTCACTCTGATGCTCCTATCGCGTTTCAGGAGTTTATGATTATGCCGGTTAAGGCAGAATCGTTTACCCACGCTATGAAAATGGGATCTGAAATTTTCCACAACCTTAAAAAGGTGCTTAAAGACCGCAATCTTACTACTGCTGTAGGGGATGAGGGAGGTTTTGCTCCTGGTTTAGAGGGTACTGAGGATGCTTTAGAAACTATTGGGATTGCAGTTTCAAATGCCGGATACACTTTAGGAGATGATGTTATGATCGCGCTTGACTGTGCGGCTGCTGAGTTCTACGTTGATGGCAAGTACGATTACACCAAATTCGAAGGACCTGAAGGGGCAATTCGTACATCTGAGGAGCAAGCTTCTTATTTAGCTGAGTTATGCGCCAAGTATCCTATCATCAGTATTGAAGATGGTATGGACGAAAATGACTGGGCAGGTTGGAAATCACTTACTGATAAAGTTGGAGATAAGGTTCAGTTAGTAGGTGATGATTTATTCGTTACTAATGTGGAGCGTTTAGAACGTGGTATTAACGAAGGTATCGCAAACTCTATTCTTATTAAGGTGAATCAAATTGGTACACTTACTGAGACCATTGCTGCGGTGAATATGGCTAAAAATGCAGGTTATACTTCAGTAATGTCTCACCGTTCAGGAGAGACTGAAGACAATACGATTGCCGATTTAGCGGTAGGTTTAAATACCGGACAGATTAAAACAGGTTCTGCTTCAAGATCTGACCGTATGGCTAAATACAATCAGCTTCTTCGTATTGAAGAAGATTTAGGTAGCACTGCTTACTATCCTCAAGAAAAGGCGTTTAAAGTAAAGCGCTAACAGAGAGTGTTAAATAAGAGAAAAAAAGCGTCGCTAATAGCGGCGCTTTTTGGTTTTAAGGGGTTGTGGTTCTTATCTTTGCCATCCATCCAATATTATGAATAAATATGTCTGATAAAGCAATACTTGAACTAAACGGTGAAAGATATGAGTTCCCACTTGTTGTAGGTACTGAAAATGAAGTCGCTATTGACATCAAGACGCTTAGAGCACAGACGGGCGCAGTAACCCTTGACCCTGGATACAAGAATACGGGTTCTTGCGAAAGTTCAATCACCTTTTTAAATGGTGAAAAAGGAGAGTTGAGGTATCGCGGATATTCCATCGACGATTTAGCTGAGAACGCTAGCTTTATTCAGACTGCATATTTACTCATTTTTGGCGAGTTTCCTACCTCAGAGCAATTGACCAAATTTGAGGCTGATATAAAAGCTCATTCAGAAGTAGATTCAAGATTACTTCAGATTCTAGATAGTTTTCCTAATTCCGCGCACCCGATGGGAATACTCTCTTCGGTAACCAGTGCCCTAGTTGCATTTAACCCATCGTCGGTTAATGTGGATTCTGAAGAGGATATGTATAAGGCAGTGGTTAGTATTTTAGGTAAGTTTCCTATTCTCGTTGCCTATGCACAACGCAAGATTACCAACCAATCTTATGTTGCTTCAGACTCTAAACTTGACTATATTGAGAATATATGCTCAATGATGTTCAAGAACTCGGGGGAGCCTTACGTTCAAAACCCGGTGATTGTTGCTGCCTTGAATAAACTACTTATTCTTCATGCCGATCACGAACAAAACTGTTCAACTTCAACGGTACGTATTGTAGGTTCTTCTCACGCTGGCTTATACGCATCCATTTCAGCCGGTATCTCAGCACTTTGGGGGCCTTTACATGGTGGGGCAAACCAGGCAGTACTTGAAATGTTACGAGCAATCTCTGATGATGGCGGAGACACTAAGAAGTATATGGCAAAGGCAAAGGATAAGAATGACCCATTCCGTTTGATGGGATTTGGTCATAGAGTTTACAAGAACTTTGATCCTCGTGCCCGCATTATAAAGAAGGCTGCAGACGAAGTATTAGCAGACTTAGGAGTTTCAGATCCTATCCTTGATATTGCCAAAGGACTTGAAAAAGAAGCGTTAGAAGATCAATATTTCGTTGATCGAAAACTATATCCAAATGTAGATTTCTATTCAGGGATTATTTATCGTGCTATGGGCATTCCTGTAGAAATGTTTACCGTGATGTTTGCTTTAGGTAGACTACCGGGATGGATTGCACAATGGAAAGAAATGCGATCTAGAAAGGAACCTATCGGAAGACCACGACAAATTTACACTGGAGCCACACTTCGCAAACTTTAATTTACCGACTACAAACTTTCAGGTGTGCTTGAGGCTTTAGCTTCGAGTACTTTAGTAAAGAATTTTTGGATTGCTTTGGTGTCTGCTTTGACCTTAACAAAGTGACTATCTCGATAAACACTGTATTGGGCAAAATCTCCCTTGTAAAGAACTAGCTTGTAAAAGGGTATCACAAGGGTATAACTGTCCAGTCTTGCTCTAAATCTAAGTAGTACTCCATTAGGACGTAATTCTAGATTACATCTATTACAATCATTGTTCAGGCTTAATAAGTTGTAAATACTTGAAGAGGCTGAGGTGATCTCTAGCGGAGGTGAACCAATACCACCTAATAGAACACGATCTTTGAGTGAAAATGGCTTTCCGACTTCCTTATCGATCTTCTTTTCTATTTCAGGATTGTGATATGAGGTATTTACTAACATAGAACGATACAAAAATACTTAGTTTTGCAGCCAATACTTCATGATATGCAGTCTTTACTTCTAACTATTGAGAACAAAGCCAAGGAGTTTATTCAGGAAGAGTACAATGTTGCCTTAGAAACCATTGATTTGGTACCTACCAAAAAGGAATTTGAGGGGGATATCACCTTAGTTGCTTTTTCGATGCTTCGTTCTGTAAAAGCGAACCCGCAAGAGTTGTGTAATCAATTGGGGGCTGCACTGTGTTCTTCTATTGAAGACTTGACCTCGTTTAACGTGGTTAAAGGGTTTCTTAATCTAAGTATTTCAGATAGTTATCTGCTTGGGGAGTTCGAAACTATTTTCGAAACTCAGAATTTTGGTTCGCATCCCAGCACAGGCCGAACCATTATGGTTGAATACTCTTCTCCCAATACGAACAAACCGTTGCATCTAGGGCATATTCGAAATAATGTTTCAGGATATTCGGTCGCGCAGATTCTAAAAGCTGCTGGTAATGATGTCATCAAGACTCAGATCATTAACGATCGAGGGATACATATTTGCAAAAGCATGGTTGCTTGGCAAAAGTTCGGAAATAATGAGACTCCTGAAACTTCTGGGTTGAAGGGAG
>JAYPSS010000149.1:0-209 GCA_038133115.1 Flavobacteriaceae bacterium
GTGAAGAAGCTGCTCATGCCCTGGATGTCGTTCAGAAGACTTCAGAAAAGTTTAAAAGCAAGGAGATTGTTCGAATACTAAGGGGGAAGCCTAATGCGATGATCAGCTCTCACAAAATGGATGAGAAACCGTTTTTCGGATGTGGGCATGCTCATAAATCATTTTTCTGGCACGCATTAGTCAGACAACTAGTTATCGCTGGGTATTTG
>JAYPSS010000149.1:316-3732 GCA_038133115.1 Flavobacteriaceae bacterium
AACTACGGTATACTGCAGATCACCGAAAACGGATATACCTTCATTAAAAATCCATCGAGTTTTCAAATGGTCCTTGATCGTGATTATGATCAGGAAGTAGCTGAGATTAATCAGGAGAAATCAAAAGGTGGAGGTGCAGACGACCAATTGCTGTCTATACTTAAAACACTCCGAAAAAAAGAAGCTGATAAGCATGGGGTGCCACCCTATATCATTCTTCAAGATCCTTCACTTGAAGATATGGCACTCAAATACCCAACCACTTTAGAAGAATTAGGACAAATACATGGGGTGGGAGATGCCAAGGCTAAACGATACGGTCAGCCATTTGTGAATTGTATAGCAAATTATGTGGAGGAAAACGATATCATTAAACCTGATGAACTTGTTGTAAAATCTGCAGGCTCAAATTCGGGCTTGAAGCTCTATATCATACAAAGCGTAGATCGAAAGTTGGCTTTTGACGATATTGCCTCTTCTAAAGGAATCACTCAGGAAGAACTGCTCCAAACCATGGAGCAGATTGTGTTTAGTGGTACTAAGCTCGATATTGGTTATTGGGTAGACGAATTATTAGATGATGACTCTCAAGAAGAACTTCATGATTATTTCATTGAGGCTAGCTCTAATAGTCTTGAGGATGCCATCGCTGAATTAGAAGAAGATTTTGAAGAAGAAGAAATTCGTTTATATCGCATTAAATTCTACTCTGAACAGGCTATTTAAACTCTGTTTTCTTGAATCAAAACGTACCTTTGATAAATGACTCCAGTTTATTTTGATAATGCTGCAACTACGGCGTTGCGCCCAGAGGTTGTAACTACCATTTCTGAATCCCTTAGCGAACATTTTGGCAATCCGTCATCTACCCATTCATTCGGAAGATCAGCAAAAGCTTTAATCGAAAAGGCTAGAAAGTCGATCGCAACGACCTTAGGGGCAAAGCCAAGTGAAATTTATTTTACCTCTGGTGGGACAGAAGCGGATAATATGGTTCTTCGCTGCGCAGTTCGAGACCTAGGAGTAAAGAGAATCATTACTTCAGCGATTGAACATCATGCGGTTTTACACGCTTCAGAAACGGTAACTGAGGAATATGGAATAGCACTTGAATTCGTCGATATCGACGAGCAAGGCTTCATTGACATCAAAGATTTAGAAAATAAACTCTCTCGCGAAAATGCACCCAAAACCTTGGTGAGTTTGATGCATGTAAATAATGAAATCGGGAATCTATTAGAGGTAGAGAAAGTTGCTGAGTTATGTAACACCCATCAAGCCCTTTTTCACTCGGACACTGTTCAATCGGTCGGACATTACCAGTGGGACTTATCCAAAACACCTGTACATTTTATATGCGCTGCAGCACATAAGTTTCATGGCCCTAAGGGAGTCGGATTCTTGTACATGCGCTCGGATGTTCATCTCAAATCCTTAATCTTAGGTGGGGGCCAAGAAAAAGGATTACGAGCAGGTACTGAAAGTGTTCACAATATTTTAGGTATGGAAAAAGCCTTCACTTTGGCTTATCAAAATTTGGCTGAGGAGAAAGAATATGTTCTGTCCTTAAAAAAGAGATTTATTGACGGGGTGAAGTCGCGTCTTCCAGAAGCAATTTTAAATGGAGGATGTGGTAATTTTGATCGCAGTACCTATACCCTTGTAAATTTAAGACTTCCGATTACTGGCGATAAAGCAACCTTACTGCTTTTTCATTTAGATCTCAACGGTATTGCTTGTTCTCAGGGTAGTGCTTGTCAGTCTGGGAGTAATACGGGTTCTCATGTACTTCGTGCGATTGCCGTCGATAATTTCCCGTCTTTACGTTTCTCCTTCTCTATCTACAATACCGAAGAAGAAGTAGATTACGTCATTGATACTTTAGCTAGTTATTTGGTGTAGGGAAAATTTCTTGCGATTTGCCTCATCATTTTTTCAACGAGCTCGCGAGTATTTTTTCCAGTGGTTCGATCGATAACCTTTTCGTGTCGCCACAGTAATTTTGAAGATGGACCGTCGACCAATTTTAATGTAATTCGACCAAAGGAAGGGGAGAGTACCCATAAATCGATCCAAGAAAACTGATTTTCTATCCCTTCTGATAATAATACGCTAACAGAGAGACTTCCTCGAATGACGGCATCGACCTTTAGTTTACTTGCTAAGTCTTTTGATTCCATGAGTAGTGAACTCCTATAGTCAATGCCCGAAGAACGCATATTTGCTAAAGTTTCTTCGTACGGTTGAATCGTTACGCTTAAAGCATCGATTTGGCTCTCGATGTAATAGGTTAATTCTTTCTGTAAACTAGCTCCTTCTTCTTCAGAAAGCTGTCTTCGTTTTAATTCAGAAAGCGATAGGTCTAAGTCAATATCAAATGGCACTACAGCGATTACTTTATGAGACTCGGTAATGCTTTTGAAGTCAGGATGTATAAAACTGCTTTTCTGCCCTACAATAAGGTTGGTAGTACATAAGGTGATTAAGAGGCCTAAAAGCGATTTTTTCATATTAGTTGATGGTAAGACTAAATGTTTTTTTAGCCTTATTTCCCAGGAGATCCTCAACTTCAAATTCGAGTGTGTGAACTCCCGGTATTAATAAAATGTCCGATGTGTCAAAGGTAAAGCGATTCTGTTTAGGTTCGTGTTCGAATAGAACCCATTGCCCATCAAGATATCCTTCAAAACTCTTAATTCCTGTTTCCTGGTCTTCTGCTTCAATTTCAAGATAGCGGTAACCATTAATCGCTTGACCGGGGCTGAAGTTTCGAGGGGTGATGACTGGAGCAATAGAGTCATAGGCGAAATAGAAGTCTCCTGTACTTCGAAGGGTAACCGAAAGAGTATCTGATTCGACTTTGCGAATAAATTTGGTTTCATTTTTACCAATTTGACCAAGGAAAGCATAACTGAGCCAGCTCGGTTTTTGTTTGATTTCTTTTGGAATAATTTTAAGCAATAATGGATTTCGAACCAGTACATCTTTAGGTCTAATCGATAGGGTGTCTCCGGATAATCTAAAATCTAGGCCTTCAACACTATAAATACTATTCTCAACAGCAATCAGTTGAGCTTCTAATAGTTGATTGTTCAGGCTTTGATTAATCGTCGAATTGCCGAAAGGTAGGTTCAATTTCTTCACTCCTTCAACTCCTTTAGTAGTCCAATCAATACTAGAGGTATTTCCGGAGTAATCACTGAGGGTTAGTTCCCAATCATCTATTTTTCCTACCTCCGCCTTAAAAAGTTCAGTTGATGGGCTGCTTTTAAAAAAACCCAGCGGGTTACTGACCTCTTTCGTTGTCAAGAGTACTCGATTATTTGAGGTCTCATAGAAGTGATAGTCAATACTTCTGTTAATCAATGGGTTTTCAGTGAAATTGAATCGATCAATAGTTAGTTCAGAAATGAGAC
>JAYPSS010000150.1:0-3688 GCA_038133115.1 Flavobacteriaceae bacterium
GCATCTCTTAGACGGTAATTAACCTTACCAGTTCCTTTTCCTTCTGCTTCAAGACGATCGATCATGGTACGCTTCGCAGTGGCGTAATCTAAACCATTCAAGAAATCCGAATTCGCGATGATCGTTGTTCCTTTATCGGTAAATGCCTCATCCTCTATAGAAACTCCTTCAAAAACATTAGGAATCGAAAGGTTGAAATGCTTTGCAAAATCATAATCTCGTTGGTCTCCACAGGGAACCGCCATTACAGCTCCTGTTCCGTAGCTAGCTAGTACGTAATCACCAATCCAAACCGGGATTCGATCCCCTGAAAATGGGTGAAGCACATAGGCGCCTGTAAAAGCACCTGTAATCCGTTTCACGTCAGACATACGATCAAGTTCTGAACGCTTTGCAGTTTCTTCAATATAAGCCTCCACCTCAGCGCGCTGGGCATCTGTGGTGATTTTGGTCACTAGATCATGCTCGGGAGCAAGCGTCATAAAGCTCACCCCAAACAGGGTATCAGG
Organism: Flavobacteriaceae bacterium; assembly: GCA_038133115.1. Lineage (GTDB taxonomy): Bacteria > Bacteroidota > Bacteroidia > Flavobacteriales > Flavobacteriaceae > UBA3478. Next base: position 510 of record JAYPSS010000150.1, read on the forward strand.
TCGAGTGGTAAATACTTTGATAAGTTCTTGGTGACCCTCAACTTGAAAGCTAACTTCTGCACCTTCAGATCGTCCGATCCAATTGGTTTGGGAATCTTTAAGAGGCTGAGGCCAATCAATGGTTGATAGCCCTTGAAGCAAACGGTCCGCATAGGCAGTAATTCGCATACTCCATTGCTTCATTTTTTTGCGAACAACAGGGTGTCCACCACGCTCAGAAACCCCATTAACGATTTCATCATTGGCTAGAACCGTTCCTAATTCAGGACACCAGTTCACTTCAATGTCTGCGAGATAAGTCAGGCGATACTTTTGAAGAAGATCTTCTTGAGCTTCAGTACTCATTTCTTTCCACTCTTCAGACGTAAATATCGGAGTATCCTCATCAGAATGCGCATTTAAACTGCCATTTCCCTCTTTCTCAAAACATGCGACTAAATCGGTAATCGATCTTGCTTTATCCGCATTCTTATCGTACCAAGAATTGAACAGATGAATAAAAATCATCTGGGTATGCTTGTAATAACTAGGTTCAGAAGTCTTGAATTGGCGAGACCAATCAAATGAAAAACCAATTCGATCTAATTGTTCGCGATATCGAGCCGTATTTACCTCGGTTGTTTTTGCCGGATGCTTTCCTGTCTGAATGGCATATTGTTCAGCAGGTAGCCCAAACGAATCATATCCCATCGGATGCAGTACGTTATATCCTTGATGGCGCTTAAAGCGGGCGTAGATGTCACTAGCAATATATCCGAGCGGATGACCCACGTGTAAGCCAGCCCCCGAAGGATAAGGAAACATATCTAGAACATAATACTTCGGTTTAGCCGAATGATCCTCTGCTTTAAAAGTTTCATTTTCTGCCCAATAACGCTGCCATTTGGCCTCAATCTCGTTAAAATTATAATTCATTTCTGACCGATATTTTGGGCCTTAAAAGTACTGCGAATAAACCGAGGCTGAAAATCTAGATTTACTTTGCTAATTTTAGTGCTCCAAAGCAATTCATGAGCTCCTATATCGCACGTTATGAAAAAAGAAGACTGAGATCTTCTTATATCTCTGTAGCCTTGAGTATAACTGTGGTTCTTATTCTCGTAGGACTCCTTTGCACCCTTGTTTTTAACGCTAGCCGGTTAGGCGATTATTTTAAAGAGCAACTCATCGTAACCGCCTTTTTAAGTCCCAACGCCAAAGAGGTTGAGAAAGCTCAATTACTCAAAGGTTTTGAGTTAAACGAAAACACTTTATCGGTCACCTTCATTTCTAAAGAAGAGGCCGCCAAAGATTACAGTGAAGAAATCGGACAAGACTTCGTGAATTTCTTAGGATTCAATCCACTAAGGGACGGTGTTGAAATCGCCTTAAAAGCTCCATTTGTGTCAGTGCGCTCCATTGACCAATTAGCCAGTGATTTAGAACAAAGACCCTTCGTAGAAGAAGTGATTTATGACACCGAATTGCTGGGGTTACTAGAAAGCAACTTTTCTTCAATCCAAAAAGCGCTCGCCGTTGGAGCAGCAATTCTACTACTCTTCTCCATACTACTCATCAACAGCTCGATCAAACTTTCGATTTATTCTAAACGTTTAGTGATTAAAACACTTCGGCTCGTTGGAGCAAAAAAAGCGTTTATTCGATGGCCATTTATCTGGATTAATTTACGCCTTGGGCTTCTTGGAGCAACGATATCATCAATACTACTTACCATCCTCTATTTTGAATTAGACCAGTGGTATCCGAATCTTAAACTCACGGCAGACTATTACGCTCTTGGAGCGATTATCGCACTGCTGTATCTACTGGGAACCACCATCACGGTTTTTAGCACCTATTTAGCCACTTCGAGATTCTTGTCGCTCAAAGCAACTAACGATTTTGCATAACCTATGAAACGACCGCTACTAGAAAAAAGAAACTATCAAATCATCATCGCGGGAATTATTTTAATCGCCCTTGGATTCATCCTTATGAGTGGCGGAAGAAGTGATGATCCCGAAGTGTTCAATCCAGAGATTTACAATTTCAGAAGAATCAGACTAGCTCCCACATTAATCATTATAGGCCTGGCTTTTCAAGCCTATGCTATACTATATAGGCCGAAGAAATGAGCGTCATTGAATCTTTAATACTGGGCCTAATCCAAGGTCTAACCGAATTTTTACCGGTCTCTTCAAGTGGCCATTTAGAGTTAGCTAAAGCTTTATTGGGAAGCGAAGCACTGCCCAAAGAAAGCCTACTCGTTACGGTAATTCTTCATTTCGCTACCGCCCTAAGTACGCTTTTCTTATTTCGAAAAGATGTTTGGGCGATCCTTCAAAAAACACTTTCTAAAGACCCATCTTCAACCACATTTACCTTTTCAATTGTGCTATCTATGCTGCCTGCAGCGGCCGTTGGTTTTTTCTTTGAAGACCTCATCGACTCATTTTTTTCAGGCAACCTCACACTCGTAGGTATGATGCTCATCCTGACGGCACTTTTACTGGTCATCGCAGATCGCAGTAAGGCGAGTCAAAAATCGCTTAATTATAGAGATGCCTTTCTAATCGGTATGGCTCAAGCGATTGCAATTCTACCGGGTATATCAAGAAGCGGGGCGACCATTTCAACTTCAGTCATTTTAGGGCTAGACAAGTCTGAAGCGGCACGTTTCTCTTTTCTAATGGTGGTTCCTCTTATCTTCGGAAAGATCGCTAAAGATCTGTTGAGCGGATCCATTTTTAGCACTGAAATCGAAACACTGCCACTACTTATAGGCTTTCTGAGCGCTTTTTTCTCAGGAATTATCGCTTGTAAATGGATGATTGCACTGGTGAAGAAAAGCAAGCTTACCTATTTCGCAGTCTATTGTGTGATAGCGGGTGTATCAGCCCTAATATTCTTATAATTCATGGAGAACCTAGGCGAATTAACTACCGAACAATGGCTCGAAGGTCAACTACTACTCGTTGATAAACCCCTCGGATGGAGTTCGTTTCAAGCAGTAAACGCCATAAAATGGGCCCTCTTAAAAAAACTAAAGTTAAAGAAGATCAAAATTGGACATGCAGGAACACTAGATCCATTAGCTAGTGGACTACTAATTATCTGTGTAGGAAAGTTTACCAAACGGATACCTACTTTTCAAGGTCAAATAAAAACCTACACGGGAACGATTTCCATTGGGAACACCA
>JAYPSS010000151.1:0-3687 GCA_038133115.1 Flavobacteriaceae bacterium
TGTCCTAAAAGTGTTGGCTCTGAAGTCTGCATAATTAAAGGTTGGTTTTAATGAATTCTGTCATTTTTGAGTACAGATGAAGACGGGTATTTCCGCCATAAATTCCGTGATTTCTATCGGGATAGATCGCCCAGTCAAAAGGCTTATTCGCTTGAATAAGAGCCTCGATCATACGCATTGAGTTCTGAACGTGTACATTGTCATCCCCGCTACCGTGAACGAGCAGGTATTTACCTTTTAAAAGCTCTGGATAATTAAAAGGCGATTCGTTATCGTATCCACCGGGGTTTTCTTCGGGAGTTTGCAAAAAACGCTCGGTGTAGATGGTGTCATAAAACCTCCAGCTAGTCACCGGTGCCACAGCGATCGCCATTTCAAATATATCGTTTCCTTTCAGAAGGGCATTCGTACTCATATGACCACCAAAACTCCATCCCCAAATACCCGTACGCGTCTCATCGATATAATCAAGTTCTGAAAGTTTCTTAGCAGCGGCAATTTGATCCTCTGTCTCAAATTTTACCAGGTTTAGGTAGGTTGATTTTTTAAAATCTCTGCCCTTAAAACCGGTTCCTCGTCCGTCCACACAGGCAATAATATAACCCTGACTTGCTAGCATTTGATGCCAGTAGTCGTTGGTGCCCATCCACTGATCGGCCACTTGCTGTGAACCCGGACCCGAATATTGAAACATCAGTAGTGGATACTTCTTTGATGGATCAAAATCATTCGGACGAATCATATACATATTCAACTGATTCGCACCTACGTTTAGGGTACCAAACTCTTTTGGGGCGATGTCATATCCCTTTAATTTCTCAGCAAGTTTAGCGTTGTCTTTGATCACGCTGAGCACACTTCCCGTTCTAGGGTCACGAAGGGTAAACTCATAGGGCGTCGTACTGCTACTATAGGTGCCAATGAAATATTGGAAATCTTTAGAGAATTGGGCGTTGTGTGTTCCTGCCCGAGTGGTCAAACGTGTTTTGTATTTGCCTTTCGTTGAAATTCGATAAATCGCACGTTCAATAGATGAAGGCTCAGTAGATTGGTAGAAAATTCGATCCTTCTTTTGATCGTAACCATAAAAATTGGTCACCTCAAATTCACCACTGGTAATTTGACGAATCAATTTCCCTTCAGAGCTATATAGATAGATGTGATTGTAGCCATCGCGCTCGCTGGTCCAAATAAAATCATCTTTAGGTAAAAAGGTTAAGTTGTCGTGTAAGTCAACGTAAGCCGCATCGGTTTCTTCTAACAAGGTGCCCACCTCTAATGTTTTAATATTCACTTTGTATAGCATCAAACGATTTTGATGTCGATTTAAAGTCTGGACAGAAAGGTGTTCACTGTGATTCATGAACTGTATTCTCGGGATGTAATAATCTTGAGAAAGTGCAACACGGCTATCTTTTTCTGAAGCTAGATCAACAATGTGCACCGCTACGACCGCATTATTCTCTCCCGCCTTTGGGTATTTGAAACGATACTGACTCGGATACAACTCTGTACCAAAGACATCCATCGAAAACTCAGGCACCAGACTCTCATCAAACTTTAAGTAAGCTAGATGCGTACCCTCGGGACTCCACTCATAGGCTCTAACCAACGAGAATTCTTCTTCATAAACCCAGTCGGCGTGTCCGTTAATGATTGATCCATACTTGCCATCCTCAGTAAGTTGACGACTTGACTTAGAAGCAATATCAAACAAGTGTAAATTATTCTCAAAAACATAGGCCAGTTTTGATCCATCTGGAGAAAAAACAGGAATTCGAATTAGTGAATCACTAACCTTAGTAAGTTCTTGGGTTTTGAAATCATAGACATAGTAAACCGCCTCTGATGAGCGTCTGAATATTGGTTTACGCTGGGTAGCTAATAATACACGGCTTTCATCATCGCTAAAAGTGTATCCGCTAAATCTAGGTATAGCATCTCCTGAACTCAACACAACCCCCTCTGATTGCATGTCACTGTAACGGTACTTTACAATCTGGCTTTTGCCATCATGGTACTCAAGAACCGTATAAGCATCCCCTGAATTTAACGATCGTAAGTTCGCAATTCCTTCTGTAGAGAAGGCTCCTGACCAAATCTCTTCTAGAGTGATCGGTTGTTGTGAGAGAGAAAAACTGCTAACAAGTACTGCGAGGGCAGAAAAAAGAAATTTTTTCATCTTATAGATATCTATAAACCCTCAAGTTTACTAAATATTTACCGAATACTAAAGCTCAGCCTAATCCTTATCTTTGCTTTCAAATTAGCCGAATGTCAAAGAAAATTGAAGGTTTCTCAAAGTTAACCAAAGCTGAAAAGATCCATTGGGTTGCCGAAACTCATGGGGAAGACCCAAGTGCGTTTAAAGCTACCCTCGAAACTTATAATCATTCAGACCCGGAGGTTCAGAGGATTCACGATGAATTCATCGAAAACACTCTAACCAACCACTACTTACCACTAGGAGTAGCTCCTAACTTTTTAATTGACGGTAAATGGCATACCATCCCTATGGCCATTGAGGAGAGTTCAGTAGTGGCAGCAGCAAGTAAAGCAGCTAAATTTTGGAGCACTAAGGGCGGATTCAAAACAGAAGTATTAGGCACCGAAAAAGTAGGTCAAATACACCTGAACTATTATGGGCCTTCTGAAAAATTGAATCGCTTTTTCGATGAGAATATATCCAGATTCCTAAACGAGCTGAGCTCGATTACCGAGAGTATGGAGCGCCGGGGAGGAGGTATACAAAGCGTACAACTTGTCGATAAGACGAGTGCTCTTGAAGGCTATTATCAAATCGATCTGCGTTTTGAAACTGCGGACGCCATGGGGGCTAACTTTATAAATACGTGTTTAGAAACCCTTGCTAAATCGTTTACAGGCGCAGCAGCCACAGCTTTCGAGGCAGACGAGTTACCTGAAGTAGTAATGAGTATACTTAGCAACTACGTGCCTAATTGCCTAGTACGTGCAAGTGTAAGTGCCCCTATTGAACAATTAGGAGCCAACCTTTCAGATGCTCAATCCTATGCCATGAAGTTTATTAGAGCAGTCAATATTGCCCGCGAAGAACCTTATCGGGCCGTGACACACAATAAAGGAATTATGAATGGTGTTGACGCTGTAATTATTGCTACAGGTAATGATTTTAGAGCCGTGGAGGCAGGCGTTCATGCCTATGCATCAAGAGACGGCAAATACCGATCGCTTAGCCAGGCAAAGATTGAAAATGACACCCTTCACTTCTGGTTAGATATTCCTCTTGCTCTCGGAACCGTTGGCGGATTGACCTCCTTACATCCACTGGTAAAAAGATCCCTAGAAATTTTAGATAAGCCTTCGGCAAAAGAACTCATGCGAATTGTTGCGGTTGCAGGACTGGCACAAAATTTTGCCGCTGTAAACTCTCTGGTTACCACCGGTATTCAAAAAGGGCACATGAAGATGCATCTCTTGAATCTTCTGAGTGCAGTTGGAGCTTCTGAAGAAGAGAAACAGATCATAAGCAAACAGTTTAGCGAACAAACTGTCACCAACTCAGCAGTTAAAGAGGCGCTAAACCAACTACGAAATGGCCGTTAGAAATTACTACACTAAAGGGAAACTTCTTATTAGCGGAGCCTACGGAGTTCTTGACGGAGCCATTGGGTTCGCACTGCCAACAAAATTGGGTCAGCGATTTTG
>JAYPSS010000152.1:0-759 GCA_038133115.1 Flavobacteriaceae bacterium
AAGCACACTCTGAGGGTCACCCCGCCGCCATGGCTGAACTTCTTCCTGTACTACCGATCATGATGACTACAGATGAGGGAGATCTTGTCTATGATCCATTTGCGGGCGGTAACACTGTAGGTAGAATCGCACTATTACTTAATCGCAACTACCTGTCTACGGAACTTTCCACTCATTATCATAAAGTGGGCTGTAAGGTTCTCGAAAATACTATTGATGAAATAATTCAGAGTGATTTTGAGACTATAATTAGTGAGGTATTTGGTGAGGAATTTGAAATAGCTGCCTAAGAATAGTCGTTCAATCAGGTATTATGAAAACTCTTATCTATCCTCAAAATTTAAGTTTAGAGAGACTCTATACAGGAAACGGATATTCTGATACTGTTCGAAAGAATATGATCGTAAGAACCCTGAAAATCATCTCAAAATTGACGCCAACTAACTATAATACCTATCGTTTTAATAAACAGGGGTATGTATACCTAAGTTCTCGTTTTAAGAAGAGAGTTTTAGGTAACTACTATTCTGATTTTCATAAAGAAATCACAGAAGGTGAGGATCCAATTGTAGAGATGTCTTCGCATTACGAAGTGGGAAAGGAATCCAAGTTATACAGACTTTCCAAGAGGTATTTAAATTCTCCCGTTCAGAAATTTCATTACAAAGAACGTAGGGTGAAGGAGGTAAAGAAGCCTGATTTTCTATCGGACCAATTTAGTCTACACAAACTATCATTTGACAATGATGTAAACACCTA
>JAYPSS010000152.1:769-3669 GCA_038133115.1 Flavobacteriaceae bacterium
AAATAGAATAAAAGGTGATAATCAAAAGGTCCTTCTCGATAACTATATCGGAAGGAATCTATGTATTGTAGATGATATAAATGGTAATGAAATCTTTTATGGAAGATCCAAAACGAATTATAGGTACTATAGCTCATTGACGTCATTAAATAGAATCATAAGACCATTTATTCTTGTGAATGATAAGAGGTTATATTCTATTGATATAAAATCTTCACAACCATATATTCTTGCTACAATATTAGATAGTAGTTATTATAACGATAACAACATACTATACAACAAGAATAGAATAAATAAAGGTATAGGAGGGATAATATTGTTTCCGCGTTTTTTGGAAGGAAAAGATGATGGGGTTATAAAATATAGAAACATTCCCTTTTATGATGATTTTTATTCTCATGTACTAAAAAATGAACTTGGTAGGGAACCAACCAAAATTGAAAGAGAACGATTGAAACAGAAAACAATGCAGTTTCTGTTCTTTAATAATTCTAAGGCTAAAAGGAAGAATGAACTTAAGTATTTGGTACGTCAATACCCATCAATAAATTCATTTATCACCTCTTGTTTAAATGTCATTGGTGAAAGAAATTTTTCATTCATTCTCCAACGGTCAGAGAGTTATTTGGTTCTTGACGTCATTTCAAAAGAGTTTAATGAGAGATTTCCAAATGAGCCCATTTTCACAATCCACGACGCAATTTTGACAACAGAAAAGAATGCAGAGTACATGTTCAATCTAATGGAAAAAAGATTGGCAGAGTACACGGGAATAATACCGGGTCTGAAATTAGAAAAACCGGAGATTTCAGTTATTCCATCTGAATATGACATTCAAAGAATTACTGAAAAGATAATCTTAAGATCTAAGAAATTATCGAACGTCTACAATGCAGTTGAAGTATTGGAGTCAAATCTAATTAGAATGGAGCAATTATTATCAAACCATCTGTAATGACACTTGCACAATTCAATAGACTTTTAGAAACAAACAAATTGGAACTCAAGGACGATTCAATTATGATATTTGAGTTATTCTCTATTCTTTCAGAATTGGAGTACAATAATTTCGTTTCTAAGAATCCACTTCAAGATGCTGCGCAGAATATGGACGATGTTGATATTAGCTCTGATCACCACAAAAAAGCAGCATGAAAAATATTATTTCTTATTCACGCGTCTCCACAGACGAACAGGCTCAGCAAGGGTACTCCTTGGATTACCAAGAACAAACCATTGCCAAGTATTGTGAGTTAAAAGGATACAAAATTTCCGCTTCATTCAAAGAAGACTATTCAGCTAAGGATTTCAATCGCCCTGAGTGGTTAAAGCTTTTACAGATTATCAGATCAAAAAGTAAAAATCCGAATACCAAGATATCTTCTATTGTTTTTTTACGACCGGATCGTTTTTCACGTAATCTCCTTTTATCTCTGATTGAAAAGGAAAAATTGGGAGTTCTCGGATGTACGGTAGAATATGTTGAGGGGAATGTTGACACTTCATCACCTGAGTCATTAATTATAGAAGCGATTAATTATGCACTGCCTCAAGTAGAGAATGAAAAACTGTCCCTCCGTACAAAAGAAGGGTCCTACCGATGCAGAACATTTGGGGGGTGGACAGGTTCTCCATTAAGAGGATATAAATGTGTCAGACTTGATAAGTATCCAACCATGGAATTTGATGAGAAAGCTCCAATCATTAAGGAGTCCTTTGAAAAAATGGCAAGTGGATTGTATTCTGCTGATGAGATACGTAGGTGGGTTAATTCAAAAGGAATCAACATCACCAAAAACCAATTCCCTAACATTATCAGGAATATTGCTTATACGGGTAAAATTCATCTTCTTCCTTTTAAAGATAATCCCGAACGAATTATTGATGGATTACATCCCGCGTTGGTGTCAGACGAGTTATTCCATGCAGCAAATGTGGTTCTCGAGGGGAGAAAACGGAACATGAATTTTAAAACAAATGATGCGGATCTGTACCCTCTCAAAGGATTTTTAAAGTGTCCAAAACATGGTAGAACGTTATCAGCATATAAGAGTAAAGGTCGAACTAACTATTATCACTATTACGTATGTACTAAGAATAGGTGTCAACGATTCCCTCTTGAATGGAGTCATAAACAAATCGAAAAAATACTCTCAAGAATACAAGTGTCGAGTAAAATTCTAAATGTTTACAAAGCGGTACTTGAAGATAAATTCGAGAAATTAGATGCTGGTAGGAAATCTAATATTAAACATCTTGAAAAGGAAATTCACCGGTTGAAAAACCGTAAAAACTTTCTTAAGGAAGAATACATGGATGGTAAAATCACTTCAGTTGAATACCAAGAGTTAAAAGCCAATAATGAATCTCAATTGTTCAGAACAAAAAGTGAATTGGACAATTTAGAAAGTCAGTCAGTCCCATTTAAATCCTATCTCTTGAATGATATTACCCTCTTGGAGGACATAGTAGGGTTTTATCGAAATGCGGACGGAAAAACAAAGAAAAAGTTACTTAGTAAAGTGTTTGGATCTAAAGTTGTATTCGACAAAAATGACAAGCCAAAATACACCTTTACTCCTCCAATCAAATCCTTACTGAAACTCTCTGAAGAAGTATCCAAAGATGGAACCCTGTCATCATCTTCGATAAAGACATTCGCCCACAACTCCTCTGATATCAAACTTGTTCTTGAGGGTGAAAAACTTCAAAAAAGGTCCTAAGACCTAAACCACTATCCTTTAATGAGTTACAAGGATAAGCTGCAGCTTTCCCAATTTGGTCGATTTTCAAAATGAAAAAGCCCGAACCGGTTTTTTAAAAACGTAAGTTGTTGATTTATAAACAAATGAAAGGTCCAAAAACAAGAAAAGAGATCAAAAATGACCTCTTTTTGT
>JAYPSS010000153.1:0-3591 GCA_038133115.1 Flavobacteriaceae bacterium
AGTATGAATTGAATGATCTGAATGCTCATATTTTTTGAAATAGAAGACAAAGTTACCGATAATGGTCGAAAGAATTCGCTTTGCTTATTACCTTTGTATAATGCGTGCTTTTTTTAGCCATTACAAGCGATTTTTCATCTTCTTTGCTTTGCTTAGTTCGGTGATCATGTATTTGATTTACAATGCGCTTCAGCCGAAAAAGCGTTTGCCGATTTATCAACCGAATATGGTAAATACTGAGCTGGTTGATTCGACCTTACAGCATGTTAAAAAGTATCATCGTATTGCTGATTTCAGTTTGCTCAATCAGAATGGTGACACTATTACTCAAGAGAACTATCGAGATAAGATTTACGTGGCTGATTTTTTCTTCACTACTTGCCCTACGATTTGTCCGATCATGACGGCGAATTTGGTTGAGGTTCAGGCTGCTCTAGCTAACGATCCCGAAGTTCTATTGCTTTCTCATTCGGTAACTCCAGAAATAGATTCGGTGGCTCAATTAAAGAAATACGCTATCGAAAAGGGGGTGAACGATGCTAAGTGGAATTTAGTCACTGGTGACAAAAAGCAGATTTATGAATTAGCGCGTAAATCGTATTTAGCGGTGCAAGAAGATGGTGATGGAGGCCCGTTTGACATGATTCATACGGAGAACTTTATACTTGTTGATAAACAACGAAGAATTCGAGGATTCTACGACGGGACCAAAGAAGAAGAAATGGATCGGCTACTTTCAGATATTGAGATCTTGAAAAATAGCGAGGAAGAGAAGTAGGTTGATTAAAAAAAGGTAAATTTGCTTCTTTAAATTTATTCTAAATAAGAACAGTGGCTAACCTCCTCGATTTAAAAATCGGTCAAAAAGCAATCATCGCAGATTGTATTGACGAGAGACTTCCCGTAAAATTGATGGAGTTAGGCTGTCTTCCTGGTAATGAAGTTCAATTGCTTCAAGTGGCTCCCTTAAATGATCCGCTTTATTATTTAGTCGCAGGTAACCGCATTGCTATTCGTAGAGAAACAGCGAGCTTAATTTGTTTAGATCTCTAGCAATGAGTAATCCCTTGAAAGTAGCACTCATAGGTAACCCAAATACGGGCAAGACCTCTATTTTCAATGCACTTACAGGGCTTCGCCAGAAAGTGGGTAATTATCCAGGTATAACCGTTGAAAAGAAAACGGGTAGCTGCTCTTTGGGCGCTAGCCTAAGTGCTACCATCTATGATCTGCCAGGAACCTATAGTTTGAATACCACCTCTTTAGATGAGAGTGTGGCCGTAGAGATTCTTCTAAATCGAAGAGATCCCGACTTTCCCGATGTAGTTGTGGTGATTGCCGATGTAGAAAACTTAAAGCGTAACCTTCTACTGTTCACTCAGATTAAGGATTTGGGTCTTCGAACGGTTCTAGTGATCAACATGTCTGATCGGATGAAACGCTTAGGGATCGAAATTGACATTCCTGCCCTTGAATCTTCCCTAGACACGCGTATTGCGCTACTCAGCTCAAGAAACGATACGGGAATTGAAGACTTAAAAGCCATTCTTTCTGATTATCAATCCATATCAGACCAATCGAGCTTGGATATTACTGAAGTTGATAAGGCGTATTTTGAGAATTTAAAAACCACTTTCCCGAAGATTGATGCTTATAAGTTATGGCTTGCGATTACTCAAGACGTCAACTTCATGCCTATTGAGAAGAAGGTGGTGCCAGATCGATCTGCTTTTAGTACCAAATCGAAGGCAGAGCTTCAAAAAATGCAGCACAGAGAGACGGTTCTTCGCTACAAGCATATAAATGGTGCGCTTAAGCAAGGCTATCGAAAAGACCTTTCGAAGGCAGATGGTTTACAAGGAGTCTTAGATCGAATCTTTACTCACAAGATTTTCGGTTACCTCATTTTCTTTGTGATTCTATTCACCATATTCCAGGTCATTTTTGATTTTAGTAGTTATCCGATGGATGCTATCGACAATTTCTTTGCCTCTACTAGTGAATGGATCAAAGCTACCTTGCCTTCTGGGGTGCTTACCGACTTATTGGCCGAAGGTATAGTAGCAGGAGTTGGCGGTGTTGTCATCTTTATACCGCAAATCGCCTTTTTATTTCTATTCATTTCGATACTCGAAGAGAGTGGATATATGTCTCGTGTGGTGTTTCTAATGGACCGCATCATGAAGCCTTTTGGTCTGAGTGGTAAGAGCGTTGTGCCACTAATGTCGGGTATGGCCTGCGCGATTCCTGCCGTAATGGCTACCAGAACCATTGAAAACTGGAAAGAACGACTCATTACTATTATGGTGGTGCCCTTTACAACTTGTTCTGCGAGACTACCTGTATACCTGATTATTATCGCCCTAGTAATCCCTGAAGGTCGATTCTTGGGTCTAGGCTATCAGGCACTGGTACTTACAGGATTATATCTCCTAGGTTTTTTAGCGGCTATCATTGCAGCTGCTATTCTGAATAGAGGATTAAACATAGAACGTCGCTCGTTTTTTATGATCGAGATGCCAACTTTTAAACCGCCTCAGCTTAGAAATGTTGCCTTTACCGTCTTCGAGAAGACTAAGAGTTTCGTTTTAGAAGCGGGTAAGATTATTCTTGCCTTATCAGTGGTTATTTGGTTCTTAGGTTCGAACGGATACAGTGATTCTTTTAAGAACGCAGAAGCAGAAGTGCTTCAACAAATACAGCAGCAAGGGTTAGTTATAAGTGATGAGGACTTATCTCACAAAATATCCAGTTATAAACTAGAACATAGTTACATAGGTACCCTAGGTAAGATTATCGAGCCCGTGGTGAAACCTTTGGGTTATGACTGGAAAATTGGTATCGCTGTAATTACATCATTCGCTGCAAGAGAGGTCTTTGTAGGAACCTTGGCCACGATTTACAGTGTTGGTGAAGAAAGTGAATCGACGATTGCTGGTCGAATGGCGCTTGAAATCGACGAGTTGGGTAAGCCAATTTTCAATCTCGCCTCTGGAGTTTCAATACTGCTCTTCTATGCATTTGCCATGCAATGCATGAGTACTATTGCTGTAGTTCGCAAAGAAACTAACTCGTGGAAGTGGCCGCTGATTCAGCTGGGGTATATGACCCTTTTAGCCTATTTGTCTGCATTCATCGCTTATCAAACCTTGATCTGATGGGAGTGCAGGAATTCATTGTATTAGCGGTATTGGCAGCAGCGGTTATCTATCTAGTACTACGCTTTACAAAAAAGAAGACGGGCTGTGGAGATGATTGCAATTGTCACTAAAAACGCTCAATAACCAATTCAACGCTTTTCGTACCGGGTATTTGATAACTGGCCTTTTTGAAAGAAGGAGGGCCGAATAACCCCATTTTTGAAACGGAGAAACCAATGGGTTCTTTGGGAATGCCAAGGCGGTTCTTGTCCATCACTCCATTGTTGTTTTCATCAATAAACGCTACAAAAGCATAGGTGCCTTCTTTGACTTGGTTGACCTTAATCGTAGGGTTTTTTCGAAGTTCAGCGAGGTCATAAACGGTTAATTCACCCTTTTCTCCTAAGAAGTCGTTTTCATTGTCATAGATCACTAGGTGCAGCTTACCCGT
>JAYPSS010000154.1:0-3525 GCA_038133115.1 Flavobacteriaceae bacterium
CGCTATCAAGAAAAATATAGCCGACAAGACTAAATGTATCGAGCCTCAAATGAGGCTCGATTTATTTTTATACCATGCAAGTACTTAGCAGTTCACAAAATAAGATCATCAAAGACCTCATTGCTCTCTCTGAGAAGTCAAAACTTCGCAAGCAAAGAGGGTTATTCGTTCTCGAGGGAAAACGGGAGTTTGAAATTGCTATTAAGTCTGGTTATGATTTGCATACCGCCTTTGTGCAGCCTGAATTACTTGATGATTCTTCGATTTTTAAACTACTCGAAAACCACTCGAGTTTTGAAGTGACTCCTGAGCTCTACGCTAAAATTGCTTATCGCGGATCGACCGAAGGAATTATCTGTATTTTCAAGCAGAAAGATCATGAGTTATCGAAGTACCAATTACCGCATAACTCACCCCTATTTCTAGTGTTAGAACGCATCGAGAAACCAGGTAATTTAGGGGCTATTTTTCGATCTGCGGATGCAGCCAATATCGATGCGGTTATGATCACCGAGCCCATTGCCGATCTTTACAACCCGAATTGTTTGAGATCTAGTCTAGGTTGTGCACTAAGCATTCCTTCCATCGTTTGCACTAGTGAAGAGCTACAAGTATTTTTTGAAGAAAACAATATTCGCTCATATGCAGCCACCCTCCAAAACTCAAACAATTACCTTGAAGAGAACTATACCGGGGCAACGGCTTTTATTGTAGGTTCAGAAGCAAAAGGCTTAGAAGCCTTCTGGAGAGAAAACGCATCGCAAAATATCGTTATACCTATGCGTGGCGCAATCGATTCAATGAATGTTTCGGTAGCTGCCTCAATCCTTCTTTTCGAAGCTATTCGTCAGCGAAGTAGTCTTTGATAAAGCCCCTTAGTTTTACTAACTTTATTTTATGCTAACCGAAAAACAACTCGAATTAGAAAATAAGGCGATTATACAGAAGTATAAAGAGCTTCTGAGAACGAGTTATCAGACCTTATCTGAAGAAGATAAAAGCCAGATTAGACTTGCCTTTGAGGTTGCTGTAGATGCTCATCAAGACCAGCGAAGAAAATCGGGAGAGGCTTATATTTTTCATCCGATAGCCGTTGCTCAAATTGTAGCAGAGGAGATAGGATTAGACGCCACGAGTATTATTGCCGCCTTACTACATGATGTCGTTGAAGATAGCGATTACACTTTAGAGTATATCGAAGAGCATTTCGGGAAAAATGTTGCACGTATTGTGAATGGACTGACGAAGATCGCAGGTCTTAAAAAGGACATGAATAATTACAGTCTTCAAGCAGAGAACTTCAGAAAGATGCTTCTCACCTTAAACGAGGATGTTCGCGTGATCTTGATTAAGATTGCTGATCGCTACCACAATATGTTGACTTTAGATTCCATGCGTCCTGATAAAAGGGAAAAAATCGCCTCAGAGACGCTTTACATCTATGCCCCACTCGCGCACCGAGTTGGGCTATATAACATCAAAACGGTACTCGAAGACTTAGCCTTAAAATATACACAACCTCAGGTTTTTGAGGCTATACAGAGCCAAATCAGGTCTCAAGCCGATTACAATCAGCAGTACATTGAAAACTTCAAGGGAGTCATTGAAGACGCGCTGAAAAAGGAGCATATTGACTTTGATGTGAAGGGGAGAATGAAATCGGTGCATAGCATACATCGAAAAATGTTAAATCAAAACATAAGTTTTGATCAGATCTATGACAAGTTTGCCGTGCGAATTATTTACCGTGCTAAACCTGAAGAGGAAAAGTTTTTAGCATGGAAGATTTATTCCATTATCACCGATTATTTTACACCTAATCCGGTTCGCTTAAGAGATTGGATCACTTCACCGAAAAGTACCGGATATGAAGCCCTACACGTAACCGTTATGGGTCCCAATCGAAAATGGGTGGAGGTCCAAATTCGATCAGAGCGGATGCATGAAATCGCTGAAAAAGGTTACGCCGCACATTACAAGTACAAGCATGGGGAGCAAAAAGATGGTGGAATTGATATATGGCTCAATCGCTTGCAGGAGGCACTTGAAAACTCTAACGGTAATGCCGTTGACTTCGTTGAAGAGTTTAAACTGAATCTTTACTCGAAAGAAATATTTGTTTTCACACCTATGGGTGATCTAGTGTCCCTACCAAAAGATGCAACCCCGCTCGATTTCGCCTTTTATATTCATACCGAGGTCGGTATGAAAACAAGAGGGGCTCGTGTTAATAACAAACTGGTACCTCTTAGCACCTCTTTAAAAAGTGGGGATCAAGTCGAAATTATCACCTCAGACAATGCGAAACCGACCACGGCATGGTTAGACTACTGTCGAACAGCAAAAGCCTTATCTAAAATTCGATCGAGTCTAAATGCCGAGAAAAAGTCTGTCGCTGATGAAGGAAAAGAAATATTGCGCAGAAAACTTCGCACTCAGAAAATCAAGTGGAACGAGGAAACCGTCAACAAACTGGTGAGTCATTTCAAATTAAAAACCTCTCAAGATTTATTTTATCGAGTAGCAACAGGGACGATCACCAATGGGATGATTAAGTCCTTTTCCTCGCGCTATCACAATGCGCTTATTAGCTTTTTTACCTCCAAGCTTCAAAGAAATAAGCCAGCAGAAGGTACCTATGCCGATAACGAACTGAGTACAAAATTTGATTTACTGGTTTTTGGAGACGAGGAAGAAAGACTAGACTACACTTTATCCACAGAATGTTGCAAGCCGATTCCTGGGGATGAAGTATTTGGCTTTTTGACTGTAAATGATGGGATCAAGGTTCACAAGAAAAACTGCCCGAATGCGGTCTCTCTTCAATCTAAATTTGCCTATCGAATTATGAAAGCCCGCTGGATTGATTCGTCTCAAGAAGACTTCTATGCAGATATTAGCATTAGTGGAATCGATAAACTTGGGTTAGTCAACAGTGTTACTCAGGTGATTTCTGATCAGATGCACGTAGGAATGAAATCGCTACAATTCTCAGAAAAAGGCGGAACCTTTTCAGGAAATATTCGGGTGATTGTAAAGAATAATGAAACCCTCCAAAAACTTATCAACAAACTGAAGAAAATCAATGGAGTCGATAAGGTAATTCGTACTTAAATTTGGCCTACTTTAGCACTTTGGATTTTCTCGGATAAAATTTATGGATTCATCCAGCAATCAAGAAATAGTCAAGCAAGTTTTCACCAAGTTCTTGGAAGAAAATGGTCACCGGAAAACACCGGAACGCTACGCTATACTCCATGAGATTTACAATAGCGAGGATCATTTCGACGTAGAATCGCTCTACTTTAAAATGAAACAAAAGAACTATCGTGTTTCAAGAGCAACCCTGTACAATACCATTGAATTGTTGTTAGAATGTAAGCTGGTTCGAAAGCACCTTTTCGGAACCGGTCAAGCTCAATATGAGAAATCGTATTTCGACCGTCAACACGATCATGTGATCTTAACAGATACGGGAGAGGTAATGGAATTTTGTGATCCAAGAATTCAATCTATAAAACAAAC
>JAYPSS010000155.1:0-3518 GCA_038133115.1 Flavobacteriaceae bacterium
GATCTTGAGAGAAAAATTCAGCCATTTTGCCAATTCCGTCCCAGAATTCTGGATTCGCGAAATCAAACCGATCCCTATTAAACGGTGCCGTGAACAGCTGTAGCATTTCTCTAAAAAGTTTGGTGAAATAATTAATTTCGTCTGCTCCATCCGATGCTACTAACATTTCAAGTTCGTATAATTTCGAAAGAAAAAGATTCTGGTCTTCCATCGCAGAGGCATCTGCCAATTCAAAATAGGGTGTGTAAAACTGATCAGGTATTTCTTTGATACATCCAAAATCAATAACAATGAGCTCGCCTTGCCTGTTGACCAAAAAGTTACCCGGATGTGGATCTGCATGCACCGCCTTCAAGCCGTGAATCTGAAACATATAAAAGTCCCAAAGCGACTGACCCAATGCTTGAGCAATATTTGCATCAAATTCACCATAAACGAAAGCTCCGAGGGGAACTCCGTCCATCCAATCCATGGTTAAAATTCGTTCAGAAGAGTACTCTGGATAATAATTCGGAAATCGCAGATTCGGAATATGACTCGCCTTTGAGGTAATGGATACACTCATATCGAGCTCATGTAAATAGTTAGTTTCCTCTTTGAGCTTTTCTTCAATTTCCTTGAAATACTTCTCTGACTCTCGAGCCCCTATGTTGAACATTCTAAGCGCAATAGGCTTTACCAATGCCAGGTCAGATGAAATACTCTCAGCAACGCCAGGATATTGAATCTTTACAGCCAAATTCCTACCATCTTTAGTAGCCTTGTGCACTTGTCCGATAGAAGCGGCGTTGATTGCATTGTAGTCGAAAGAATCAAAGATATCCTCTGGCAACGCATTCATATATCTTTTGAAAGTCTTCTTTACTAGCGGACCAGAAAGCGGCGGAACTGAAAATTGAGAAAGCGAAAAACGCTCTACATACGCTCTAGGTAATATGTTGCGCTCCATGCTTAGCATCTGAGCCACCTTTAGAGCACTTCCCTTCAGCGTTTTTAAACCATCGTAAATGTCTGAAGCATTATTCTCATTTAAACGATCCTTTGCTTCTTCTGAACCTGCCAGTGACTCTCCGTAATATTTGAGGTAATTTCCCCCAATCTTAACTCCGGTTTTTACCAATTTACTCGCGCGCTCGAGTTTGGATGTAGGAATTGAATCTAAGGTCTTCATTTAGCAAACAACTCCTTAGCCAAGAACTTGCCGAAATCAATAACGTTTTCTAGAGGAGTGTGATCAAAAACATCAAACACTGTATTGATTGATTTCTCTATAGCTACATCGGTTTTTTCAAAGCCAGGTGAGTCATCCTCTAAATTGAATTTTAAAATAAACAGAAACTGAGCCCATGCAGCCTCTGAAAAGATTTGTGTATCATGCTTAGTGATTGAAAACTTTTTCTCCTCATTCCCTGCCTCGATAAGTGTAGTAGCAAACTTTAAAAAAGCAGTTCTAAGTTTAGAAAGCTCAGAAAGCGATTGTAAACTCTTTATCCCTTGTTCCTTTTTTAAACTAAACAAAACATAGCTTCTATTCAGAGTGATCAGTTCAAAAAACGAAAAGTAATACGCTAATAATTTCGATCGTCTATCATACCCTTCGTACTGCTGATCTCCTTCGAGAGCCTTCATGGTGTTTTCATGAAAAGCCAGCCAAACTTCCTTAGCAAGGATATCTAAAGAACCAAAATGCTTGTAAAATTGCGAATCTTCAATTCCCAATTGAGAACAAAATTTGAAAACTGACTTAGGAATCACCTCATGTTCCAAGCAGGTATTCATATAATGTGAAATGATTTCTTGTTTTGAAATCTCTTTAGATTTGGCAGCCATAGCAAATGTGTTTAGACAAATTTAATTAACCCTGAACAAAAAATGAAATAGATAAAAGTCAGAGAAAAAGAAAACGCGCCATCTGTAGTAATGATAACGCGTTTTCAACAACCTAACCAATAAATAAACAAACTTGTTGTGTTTCTTTTTCATAGCAAAAATTCCACAACACTTCAAATATACATTTTGTTTATTAAAATCCAAAAATAATTAAACATATTTTTAAAATAAGTAAATCTGTCAGTTTGTCACTGAAGCAAGGCTTGGTACTCTTTTTGAAATTTTAACAGCAGTTAATCATTTGAATAAAACTTATGGAAAAAGGTAAAATCAATGTTTCTGTGGACAACATATTTCCACTGATCAAGAAGTTTCTTTACAGCGATCAAGAAATATTTTTACGAGAGCTCGTTTCTAATGCAACAGATGCGACCTTAAAACTTAAGCATTTATGCAACATAGGGGAATCTACCGCTGAGTACGGAAACCCACAGATCGAGATTAAGATCAATGAAAAAGAAAATACCCTTCATATCATTGACCAAGGAATTGGCATGAGTGAGGAGGAAGTAAAAAAATACATTAATGAAGTAGCCTTCTCTGGTGCAGAGGAATTTCTAGACAAATACAAGGATAGCGCTAAGGATAGTGGCATTATCGGCCACTTCGGTCTTGGATTCTATTCCGCATTTATGGTAGCCCATAAAGTAGAAATCATTACTAAGAGTCATACCGATGCCCCAGCCGTTCATTGGAGCTGTGATGGATCACCAGAATTTGTTCTTGAACACTCGGACAAAACCGAGAGAGGAACGGAGATCATTCTCCACATTTCTGAAGATTCTAAGGATTATTTAGAAAAAGGAAAAATCAGAGGTTTATTAGAGAAATACAATAAGTTCATGCCTATTCCTATTAAAATGGGTACGAGAACTGAAACCCTTCCGAAACCTGAGGGTGCGAAAGAAGAGGATCCAGCACCCACTAAGGAGGTCGATGATATTGTAAATAATCCGAATCCTGCATGGACAAAATCGCCAAGTGATCTCAATGATGAAGATTACAAGAATTTCTACCGCGAGCTCTACCCGATGCAGTTTGAGGAGCCCTTATTCAATATTCACTTGAACGTTGACTATCCATTTAACCTAACGGGTATCCTTTATTTTCCAAAGCTATCTAATGACCTAAATATTCAAAAGGATCGCATACAACTGTATCAAAACCAGGTTTTTGTGACCGATAATGTAGAAGGCATTGTACCCGAATTTTTAACCATGCTTAGAGGGGTTATCGATTCTCCAGATATCCCACTGAACGTATCAAGATCTTACCTTCAAGCAGATGGTGCCGTTAAGAAAATTAGCTCATACATCACTCGTAAGGTTGCCGACAAACTCACCTCTCTGTTCAAAGATGACCGTAAGTCATTCGAGGAGAAGTGGAACGATATTAAAGTAGTCATTGAATATGGAATGCTGTCTGAAGAGAAATTCTTTGAAAAGGCAGAAAAGTTTGCTTTATACCCTTCGGTTGACAACGAGTACTTTACCTATGAAGAGTTAGAAGTCAAAATTAAAGATGCTCATACAGATAAGGACGGTAAACTTGTACTTCTTTACGCATCAAATCTAGAAGAACAACATTCTTACATTGAAGCTGCAAAAGAGAAAGGTTACACGGTTTTA
>JAYPSS010000156.1:0-3490 GCA_038133115.1 Flavobacteriaceae bacterium
TAATTTCTTGCACCAATTATTCAGCGCCTTCTAAACAGACTCAAGAATTAGAAATCTATGATCACGCTGCGGTGGTAAGTGCGAGAAAGGAAGCCTCTGATATCGGGACATCCATCTTAAAGAAAGGCGGGAACGCTTTTGATGCTATGGTGGCAACCGAGTTAGCTTTGGCCGTGTCTTATCCATTCGCTGGAAATATCTCTGGAGGAGGTTTTATGGTTTATCGAATGAACGATGGTGAAATCGGAAGCATCGACTACAGAGAAATGGCTCCTTCTGCAACTCATAAGAATTATTATTTAGACCAAGAGGGCAATGTAATTCCCGGTAAAAGCACGCTTGGTGCAACTGCTGTAGGTATTCCAGGTACCCTTTCAGGTCTTTTTGAAGTTCACAAGAAATTTGGAACACTGCCAATGGAGGAGTTGATCCAACCTGCCATTAATTTGGCTAGAAATGGAATCATCGTTACAGAAAGACAAGCTCAATCCTTCGCCTATTATGACAGCATTTTTACGGTGGTTAACCAAAAACCCCTAGCGCTCTTTCATCAGAAAAAGGAAGGTGACACTATTGTATTTGATGCACTTGCAAACACCTTAGAAACGATTCAAAATGAAGGAGAACAAGCCTTTTACGGAGGGCGTCTTGCTGAGAAAATGGTTTCATTTTTACAGAGTAACGGAGGAGCTCACACCCTAGAAGATTTTAAAAACTACAAGGCAAAATGGAGAGACCCGATCACTTTTAACTTTTTAGGTAACCGTGTTATTTCAATGGGCCCACCAAGCAGTGGAGGCGTAACCCTAAAACAAATTTTCGGAATGCTTGAATCGCTTAATATAAGGAATGATTCTCCAGATACAGCTGCTTACATTCATAAATTGTCTGCCACCTTTAGACGGGCTTACGCCGACCGAAATGAGTACTTGGGTGATCCTGATTTTGTTGCCATACCCATGGATGAATTGACAAATCCTGGATATTTAGCATCAAGAATTTCAAATTTCGAAAAGGACACTATAGTTGCCATCAGTGAAATCAATCCCGGTAAGTTTATCGAATCGAATGAGACTACACACTATTCTATCGTTGATTCCTATGGTAATGCAGTTTCTGTAACAACGACATTGAATGGAGGTTACGGCTCAAAGTTATTTGATCCGGAACTTGGGTTTTTCTACAATAACGAAATGGATGACTTTAGTTCAAAACCTGGAGTTCCTAATATGTTTGGATTGGTCGGTTCTGAAGCAAACGCTATCGCTCCAGGTAAACGTATGCTAAGCAGTATGACCCCAACCATCGTGGAAAAGGATGACAAATTACATTTAGTGGTGGGTACACCAGGTGGGTCGACCATTATCACTGCAGTCGCACAAGTAATTCTGAGATCAGCTTATTTCGGCACTCCGATGCAAGAAGCGGTGGATGCAGCAAGATTTCACCACCAAGGCGTTCCAGATCGCTTGATTCTTGAACCTAATCGATTTAGTGCGGTAGTTATTGATTCTTTGAAACAGATGGGATACGCTATTTCTGAGAGAACCAACCGAATAATCGGAAAGGTTAATGCCATTCGCATCACAGAAGATGGAAAACTTGAGACAGGAGCTGATTCTCGAGGAGACGATACCGCCTCTGGTTACTAGTTATTAGTATCTAGACGACGCTTCAGGAGTTCCATCGATTGTTTTAACTCAGTCATTAATTGCTGATTGTTGTCAGTATCTAAATGAAAGGTTAAACGGCTACTTACCTCCCAAATCTCCTTGATTCGAAAGGGTTTTACTATATACGCGGGATAAGCAGAGTTAAGCGATTCTAGTATCACATCATTCGATCGCTCAGGTAACACCACCTTTTTTACCAAAACACTATCGTCTAAAACAACCACATACATTTTTGAAGGCCGAACTTCGTCAATATTCGAAAGTGCTTTTGCAATGACCCAATCTCCCGGTTGAAGGGCAGGTAACATTGAATCTCCATCCACTTGAAAACCTCTGTAGGTTGCATTCCGAAACTCTTTTAAGGGAAGATCAAATGCAGGTAAGGTTTGATACCATGAGGTATCCGCAATATTTTGTGGGTAACCTGCTGCAGCTTTTTGACTAACTAATAATACATTCTCGTTTTCCTGTGAATTTAAAGTTACCACTGCGGGTAACACACTAGCCTTATCTCTAATATTTGCAATATACATGTCACCACTAGGACCGAATAACCAAAGCGGATTCACATGATATTCTTGATACAATTTTGCGACTACGAAACCGGGGATTTTGGTTTTTCCTCGCTCGATATCTGCTGTTGATCCTTTTAAGCCTAAAAATTCGCCGAAGGCTGTTTGGGTAAATCCTAGCTCCTTACGCAGGTGAGCAAAACGACTATAATTCTCTTTCATATTTCAATTATAGGGAATATTTCCGAATAATACTAGGAATTAATCCAAGTTATATTGTTCTAATTTTACGGCTGTTATGAAAGATGAAAAAGAGCTGCTTTCGATAAGAAATGCAAGAACTCACAATCTTAAAAATTTAGATTTAGATATTCCTCGAGATCAGTTAGTTGTTTTAACAGGTCTATCGGGTAGTGGTAAATCCTCACTCGCCTTCGATACCATTTACGCCGAAGGACAAAGACGTTACCTTGAGACGTTTTCAGCATATGCTAGACAATTCTTAGGCGGCCTTGAACGACCTGAGGTTGATAAAATTGACGGGCTTTCCCCAGTTATCGCTATTGAGCAAAAAACGACATCGAGATCCCCTAGATCGACGGTAGGAACCATTACCGAAATTTATGATTTCTTAAGACTGTTGTATGCGAGGGTAGCAACGGGACATTCACCGGTCACTGGCTTACCAATGGTTCGTTATACACTTGATCAAATTGTGGAGTTAATCGTGGAACGTTTCGAGAATCAATCCGTGTCTATTTTAGCTCCACTGGTTCGCTCGCGAAAAGGACATTACAGAGAACTCTTTGAAAGTCTCTTAAAACAAGGTTTTTTAAGAGCTAGAGTGGATGGGGTTATTATTGAACTCACTCCAGGAATGAAACTCGATCGATACAAAACTCACGATATCGAATTAGTTGTTGATCGGTTTCCTTTACAATCGAGTCAAGTTGATTTAGCGAGAATCAAACAATCGGTTTCTCTCGGTCTCAAAAAAGGAAACGACGTTGTTTTGGTACATATTAAGGAGACCAATGAGGTTCACTACTTCAGTGCCAGTCTGATGTGCCCCGAGTCTGGAATTTCTTTAGACGCACCTGAACCCAATAGTTTTTCATTCAATTCACCTAAAGGCATGTGTCCAAGGTGTAAAGGATTGGGAGTAGTATCACGGCTTTCAATGCGTGAGGTTTTCCCTGATCCAAAATTAACCATCCAAAAGGGAGGCATTGCTCCCCTTGGTAGCTACAAAAAGAATTGGATTTTTGGTCAAATCGAACAAATTGGACTTTTATACGATTTCAA
>JAYPSS010000157.1:0-3466 GCA_038133115.1 Flavobacteriaceae bacterium
CAGATCAAACGATATCCATCCACATCACAACGGATGGATATCGTTTTTTTAGCACTAAACGAAATCTATCCTCTAAAGGGTTATTTAGTGAACAATCCCTATACGAGGGGTTTAAAATGTTCATTGATGAGCAAGAGGATAGCAATTCTTTGAAACTGATTTATACAAGTACCAATACACTAGTAGCTGAAGAACTTTTCAAAAAAGATAAAGCGGCTAACTACCTCAAATTTCAGCTTAGATCCCCATATCAATCCGCTTATAACGAAATTAGATCTGTCGGTATTTACAATGTTTTCAAAATTAATACCAAATTAGAGGCGGAGCTTCAAGAGAGAGGTATTAACCTTACCGTTTCTCATAGTGCAACAGAGCTTGTAAAGCGTGCCTTGGCAACACCAGATAGGTCTCAAGTTCGCATGGTGGGTGTCTTTCACGAGAGACATTTTGAAGTCGTCGTTCATAAAGGATCAGAACTATATGGTTACCACCAGTTCCCTATCGTAAATGCCGAAGAAGTAAATTATTATCTATTACTCATTTATTCACAAACCCCTGAGACGAAAGAAGGTTTCGATCTAATTTTCTACGACTGTCATTCAAATTATGGCAAAGAAGCGGTTAAAAAAATTGCTGAATGGAATGATGATTTGCAATACATCACTGAAATTTTTCCATTCATATAAAAGGTTTTGAGAATTATTTCAGGTACACATAAGGGTCGCAAAATATCCGCTCCAAAAAACCTTCCTGTAAGACCGACTACAGACCGAGCAAAAGAAGGACTATTCAGCGCACTATCACACCGAGTAAATTTCATTGAAATCAGCGTCATAGATTTGTTTAGCGGTACGGGAAACCTATCTTATGAATTTAGCTCGAGAGGCACCACAAGAATTGATGCTGTAGATGCCCATCGCGGGGCTTGTCAATTTATTAGCAAAACCTCTGAATCGTTAGGTTTCAGTATAAGAGCGATTTATTCTGACGTGTTTCAATTCATTTCTAAAAACACTCAGCCTACTTATGATCTAGTAGTCGGAGACCCTCCATATGCTATCGGAGAAGGTAGGTATTTAGAACTCATTGATCGACTTACCACTGGACCGTCATTGCTTAATGAATCAGGTATTTTGATATTAGAGCACGCTTCAAACTTATCCTTTGACAATCACCAGAACTTTGAGATGAAAAAAAAATACGGAAGTAGCACCTTCAGCTGGTTTGAAAAAAAAGCAGGCCATAAGCCGGATTCTGTCTAGCCCTGTCATTTATCTAGGAATCCAATTACTCAGATTCTCGAACCGCCTACCCTCCAACATCGAACGTGCCGCTCTCAAGCATTGGTTTACATGGCGTTTCACCGCGTAGAGTTTACCTGGTTTCACTACAGCCGAACTGTACTTGCTTTCTGTTGCACTGGTCCTCACCTCACGATGGACGGGTGTTACCCGCTACGCTGCACTGTGGTGTCCGGACTTTCCTCTTTATCTCAAAGGATAAAGCGACAAGGTGGCCTGCTTTAGATCGTAAAAGTAGCACTATTGTTAATAATTCAAGGACTAGAAGCCATTGAAGTTCATAAATGATCGCCCAACGAAACTTATATTTGTGTCTATGGAATCTTTCGTTGTTTCAGCGTTAAAATATCGTCCGAAAGAATTTTCTGAAGTGGTTGGTCAAGAATCAATTACTAAAACTTTAGAAAATGCTATTACCAATAATCGCCTAGCCAATGCCCTTTTATTTTCTGGGCCAAGAGGAGTTGGTAAAACAACCTGTGCTCGAATCCTAGCCCATAAAATCAACGAACAAAGTCTTGGAGACAGTGCCGACAATGATTTTAGCTTCAACATCTTTGAACTAGACGCGGCATCGAATAACTCGGTAGACGATATTCGATCGCTAATTGATCAAGTTCGAATTCCACCAAGAATTGGTACGCATAAAGTGTACATCGTGGATGAGGTTCACATGCTCAGTACAGCCGCCTTCAATGCCTTTTTAAAGACCCTAGAAGAGCCTCCTAAGCACGCTATTTTCATTCTAGCGACTACAGAGAAACACAAAATTCTACCCACCATCTTGTCTAGATGCCAGAGCTATGACTTTAAACGCATTGGCACTAAAGACATGGCAAATCATCTAAGAACGATCGCTGAGGACCAAAAGGTCGAAGTGGAAGAAACTGCCCTCCATATGATCGCTGTTAAAGCCGATGGAGGACTTCGTGATGCACTTTCTCTGTTCGATCGACTCATTAGTTTTGGCGGAAACAAATTAACCGCAGAAGATGTCAGTAAGCATCTCAACCTTCTAGACTTCAATAGCTTTTTCGAACTCACCAATAGTCTTTTAGAAAAAGACACCCGATCCATACTATTACAGCTGAATAACCTCATTAATGCCGGTTTTGATGCGCAATTAATCATATCAGGCCTAGGAGCTCACTTTAGAAATTTACTCGTATCACAGAAAGAAGAGACCATCGCACTCCTAGATAGTTCAGAAGAACTCGTTCCAATGTACAAGGAGCAGGCATCAAGCTGTTCTATCGAATTTCTAATTGAGGGCATTGAGATTACCACCAAAGCTGATGCAGCCTATCGAGCAGCGAATAACAAGAGATTACTGATCGAACTCAGTCTGCTTCAGATTGCTGGATTCTCCAATTCAGCTGAAAAAAAAAAGCCCAGTCTTATCCCGGTAGATGAGGTGAATGAAACCACCTCTATTCCAGATACAACTCCTAATGTAGCTATCCGCATCGAAAAACCTTCTTTAGGTAATTCTGTTTCGGGATTATCTCTGGCTGCAATACAGAAAAAGAAAGAAATTAAGCAAAGGCAAGAAGAAGCCAATAAAGCAGCTGAACCTGAGTCTATTGAACCTTTCACATTAGAAGATATTCAAGTTTACTACGACCAATACGTTGTCAGTCTTGAACAAAAAGGCAAAAAAATACTGGCCTCTAATCTTCAAATCGCTACTATTGATTTAATTGATTCTGAGACACTACGAAGTACGGTTCCGAACGATACGATTCGAAGAGAAATCGAACAAGAAAAGGAGGCGCTCCTTGTCTTCTTAAGAAAACGAACAAAGAACGACCGTATCCAATTACAAATAGAAGTTTTAGAAACAGAGAACTCTGAAAACTTCATTTATACTCCAGAGGAAAAACTAGAGCACCTGATCTCTAAATACCCTGCCGTAGCAGAACTAAAACAAAAATTCTCCTTAGACCTATAATTATGCTTGGATTAAAATTACCCACCGACCCAAGATGGGTGAATATTGTTGAAAAGAATATTGAAGAGATCCTTACAGACCATGCCTATTGTGAGCAAAAGGCTGCGAGCACTGCTATTTCAATCATTATAGGTTTTCCCGACCGTTCTGAACTGGTCAAAGAAATGACTGCGTTAGTACGAGAAGAGATGGGTCATTTCAATATGGTACATGA
>JAYPSS010000158.1:0-3458 GCA_038133115.1 Flavobacteriaceae bacterium
CTTTTTTTGGTTTTGTCAGAGAAAAACCCGTTGTAAAATCTGTTTTATTGAAATTTTAACGTTGCGAGGAGAATATATGCTGTAACAAAGCAGTTTCTTTGTCGTCTAAAAGGGTATAAACGTAGCTACTCGTATCGATGATAGAAATTAAAGACTTGCATAAGTCGTATCAAATGGGCAGTAATTCACTGCATGTTTTAAAAGGAATCAACTTTTCTGTAGAACAAGGTGAATTGGTGGCAATTATGGGTTCTTCGGGTTCTGGTAAATCGACTTTACTGAACATATTAGGAATGTTAGATGAAGCTGATTCAGGATCTTACACCTTAGATTCTTTGCCTATTATGGACCTTAATGAGACCAAGGCTGCTGAATATCGAAATAAGTTTCTAGGATTTATTTTCCAGTCTTTTAACTTGATCAACTACAAATCAGCTGTTGAGAATGTTGCCCTTCCATTGTATTACCAGGGTAAATCTAGAAAGGAACGCAATGCTACCGCACTAGAATATCTTGATCGAGTGGGGCTAAAACCTTGGGCCGATCATTTGCCAAGCGAACTATCAGGAGGTCAAAAGCAGCGTGTTGCTATTGCCCGTGCGATGGCTGCAGACCCTAAAGTTCTTTTAGCTGATGAGCCTACCGGAGCTTTAGATAGTAAAACCTCTTACGAGGTCATGGATCTAATTCAGAAAATTAATGATGAAGGTAATACGATACTAGTGGTAACTCATGAAGAGGATATCGCTCATATGTGCAAACGAATCGTCTACTTGAAAGATGGCGTGATTGTTGAAGATAAAAAAGTAGACCAAGTACGCGCCTCTCAATATGTTTAGTAGAGATACCTGGAAAGAGATTTTCGATACCATTCGAAAGAATAAGCTTAGAACCTTTTTGACAGGGTTCACCATGGCCTTAGGAATTTTCATCGTAGTCATACTGGTAGGATTCACTAATGGTCTGCAAAACACTTTTGAAAAATTCTTCGGCGATGACGCTACGAACACTCTGTTCGTATTCCCCGGACGAACATCTATGCCCTACAAGGGATACACTTCGAATCGAAAAATTCAATTTGATAATTCAGACTTAAAAGATATCGAGGAAAATTTTGCAATGTTTCTCGATTACATTACCCCCCGCATTACCCGTTCTAGTCTTGTGAGATATAAGGGGGAATCGAATAACTATACCAATAGAGCGGTGGCTCCAGCTCATCAATTCAGCGAGAAGACGATTATCATGAAAGGTCGTTTTTTAAATGAAAACGATATAAATATCAGAGCCAAGTATGCAGTGATTGGGCGTTTAGTTGCCAAGGATTTATTTAAAGACGAAGATCCTATCGGGAAATACATCACTTTGGGCGATAGCGCATTTAAAGTTATTGGTGTGTTTCAAGACGATGGCGGTGATAATGAAGAGCGCTTTATCTATATCCCTTACACCACCAGACAGTTGATCGAAAAAGGGAATGATAAGATTGAACAAATTATCCTTGGGTTTAACCCTAGTATAGGTTATGCTGGTGCTATGGCCCTTGAGAAGAATGTGACCAAACTTCTCAAGGAGAAAAAATTCATTGCA
This sequence comes from Flavobacteriaceae bacterium, assembly GCA_038133115.1. Lineage (GTDB taxonomy): Bacteria > Bacteroidota > Bacteroidia > Flavobacteriales > Flavobacteriaceae > UBA3478. The sequence continues at coordinate 1,591 of JAYPSS010000158.1, forward strand.
AGGGAAGATCGTAGCGGAATATTCATTAGAAATATTGCAGATGAACTCAAACAGAATCAACAGTTTGCTCAAGTTTTAGGCTTTATTGCACTGTTCTTTGCAATTGGTACAATTGTGGCAGGTATCATTGGTGTAAGTAATATCATGATTTTTGTGGTTAAGGAGCGCACCAAAGAAATCGGAATTCGAAAAGCATTAGGAGCAACGCCTAGAGTCGTGATTAGTACCATTTTATTGGAGGCTACCACCATAACCATTTTATCTGGTTTCTCTGGGATGCTTGCTGGAGTAGTTATACTTCAAAATCTGGGAGGTAAACTTGAAGATTACTTTATCACTAATCCTTATATCGATTTGGGTTTCGCCATTGGAGCCACTGTAATCTTAATCATTTTCGGAAGCATCGCTGGGTATATTCCCGCGAAGCGTGCTGCTCGAATAAAACCCATTGTAGCACTTAGAGACGAATAATATGCGATTTTTATTTAAAAGCGATACATGGCAAGAAATATTCAGCTCGATTAGCAAGAATCGAGTGAGAACACTCCTAACTGTTATTGGCGTGCTCTGGGGAATCTTTGTCTATATCGCAATGTCTGGTGCTGCCAAAGGTTTAGACAATGGTTTTGAAAGACAATTTGAGACGGTTGCAATGAATTCGCTGTTTGCTTGGTCGCAGTCTACAAGCAAACCTTATAAAGGTTTTCGTACAGGTCGAAGAATTCAGCTTCGATTGGGGGATATCGATGTTATGAAAAAAAGAATTCCAGAGATTCAATACATCGCTCCACGAAATGCTACCGGTGTTTTTGGAGGTAGCCCTGCTTTGACGGTTCGAGGACAGAAATCGGGTAGTTATAATGTGTACGGAGACTTCCCCGTATATACCAAGATTGCAACAAAGAAAATTTACGATGGTGGCAGGTTCATCAATGAAATGGATATCGAAGAGTCTCGCAGAGTTTGTGTTATTGGAGAAAGAACTAAAACCGAACTTTTTGAAGATGAAGAGGAGGCAATAGGATCTTTTATTCGAATCAACGACATCTATTTTAGGGTGGTCGGAGTCCACAAGTTCGTTCCTGGTGGAGGTTTTGAATCAGATAGTGATATTTTTATCCCCTTTACCACATTCAATAAACTTTACAATAAAGGGGATGATGTAGATTTTATGAGCATCGCAGCCTTTGATGATGCAGATATCGTAAAAGTCGAAGAGGACGTTAAGACGGTATTAAAGTCGATTCACAACGTTGACCCAACCGATGATCGCGCTTTTGGTTCATTTAATTTGGGTGAAATTTTTGGTCAAATTCGCGGATTTGCTAACGGACTAACCTTTTTATCTCTAATTATTGGAGCTGCCACTATTCTTGCTGGTGTTATTGGAATTGGTAATATCCTACTGATCTCGGTTAAAGAGCGAACAAAAGAACTTGGAGTTAGAAGAGCACTTGGAGCCACTCCGGCTGAGGTGAGAAATTTGATTTTATTGGAGTCTGTTTTCTTGACCCTTGTATCCGGTTTACTAGGTATCATTTTAGGCGCTGCAACGCTGAACCTAGTCAATAATCTGACCGAAGGGAGTGATTTCCCTTATACGAATCCGACAGTACCTATACCCTATGTGGTTGGAGCGTTAGCTTTAATGGTCATTCTTGGTACACTTATTGGACTAATTCCTGCGCAGAGAGCGGTAAGTATAAAACCAATTGATGCACTAAGAGAAGAATAATTTAATCAATACTATTACTATATAATTAAATACCTATCATGAAAAACGTAGTTAAATGGAGTGTAATTGCTGTGCTTACCTTAGGAGGTCTTTGGGCAGCCGCATTCTTTGTAAAATCGAATAGCAAGGGTGC
>JAYPSS010000159.1:0-3446 GCA_038133115.1 Flavobacteriaceae bacterium
CACTTGTTCTAGGTGGCGCAGGCTTTTATTTCGGCAAGAGACTGAGCACCGTTGAATCACAAACGCTTCTCAATGAACGAATTAGACAACTAACCGATCAACTTACCACCACAGAAACAAGTTTAAAATCGATTTCTCAAGAAAAGGAAGAGCAATTACGTCAGCTCATCCATCTCGAAGCAGAGTTGGTCTCCTTAAAATCAAAAGAAGATGAGCGCGTAAAAGAATTAGAAAGCCTACAGAAAAAATTTCAGACCGAATTTGAAAATCTGGCTCAAAAAATTCTCGATGAAAAATCGTCGAAAATGAATGAGCAAAACAAGGAAAGTATTAAGCTCTTACTCGATCCGCTTAGAGAACGAATCAGTGACTTCTCAAAAAAGGTAGAGGATTCGAATAAGCAAAATTTAACCTTTCACGAAACCTTTAAAGTTGAATTGAAGCACATGCAAGAGCAAAGCCTTCTCATGCAAAATGAAGCTGCCAATCTGGTAAAGGCCTTGAAGGGTGATAATAAAATGCAAGGAAACTGGGGTGAAATGGTCCTCGAGCGAATTCTCGAGAAATCAGGCCTTCGTAGAGATATTGAATACTCGGTCCAACAGAGTTTTACCACCGCAGAAGGTAAGCGCCTGATGCCCGATGTAATTATCAATCTACCCGATGATAAAAAATTCATCGTCGACTCTAAAGTATCACTCGTTCACTACGAGCAGTTTATTAATACTGAAGATGATACAGAGAAAGAAACCTTTGCAAAGCTCCATTTAAATTCAATTCAGCGACACATTAAAGAGCTCAGCGAAAAGCGTTACGAAGACTTGTACGAAGTCAATTCACCTGAATTTGTCATCTTATTTATTGCTATCGAACCCGCTTTCGGAGTTGCCCTCCAAAGAGATCCATTACTGTATTCTAAAGCTTTCGACCAAAACATCATCCTGGTTACACCGACTACACTTCTCGCTACATTACGCACCATCGACGCCATGTGGAACACCGACAGACAACATAAAAACGCACTCGAGATCGCTCAAAAGGCGGGGGCGCTACACGATAAGTTTGTTGGTTTTATTGAGGATATGAATAAGGTGGGCCTAAGAATGAATGATGCCAAGAAAACCTATGAAGAAGCCATGAATAAACTTCATTTAGGTCGAGGTAACGTCGTTCGTAGTATCGATAAATTAAGAGAACTCGGAGCTAAAACTAAAAAGGATCTTCCTGAAGCCAATTTAAATAGAGCTCTAGAGGAGTGATGAGGCGTCCTCATCTAAGAACCAAATCGCGTTCTTCACTAAAGTTGCTGGATAGGTGGTTGCGGCAGGTTTGTTATTCGCAATCTCTTCAATAACCGTTGCCTTAGACGCGCCTGAAACCAAAAACACCGTTTGAGTAGCAGCATCAATCATTTTACCGGTCATACTTATTCTGCGTTGACCAGAAGGGTGAGTGGCTGCGACGGCATAGGCATCGGCACGGTATAATTCTATTTCATGTGGAAAGATCGAGGCGGTGTGACCATCTTCACCTAGACCCAACATGACCAAATCCATAACAGGATGAGCCTTTAGAAGTTGATGATAACGATCGGCTTCAACCTCTGGATCCTCCTCCCCTTTAATTCTAAAGACGCGATCGGTTTGGTGATCAACATGATTAAGTAAATGTTTACAGGTCATCCCGTAATTGCTCTGCGAATCATTGGGAGCTACGCAACGTTCGTCTCCCCAATAAAAATAAACGGATGACCAATCAATCTGTGTACGATAACGCTCGACTAGAAAATCAAACAATCCGACCGGAGTACTTCCTCCAGATAAAGACCAATGAAAACCCTCTTTATAACCTAAGGGAGTACTTAATTTTTCTGTAATTAACTGAGCGAGGTAATGTGCAAATGCTTCAGTTAATGCTGATTTATTCGAGTAGATTCTTTTATCCATTAAGATGAAATTACACAATAATTTTCATCATCGGTGAGGTGTTCGCCAGGATTTCTCCAATAACCGGGTCCCTCAATAAATTCATTAGACATTTTAGGGCCCCAGGTACCTGCAGGATATCCGTGCATAGGCATATGATGACTATTCCAATGCGCAATGATCGGATCTACAAACTCCCATGCCTTCTCAACCTCTTCTGCCCTAGCATAAAGGGTAGCATCACCATTTAAAGCGTCTAGTAAAAGGCGTTCATAGGCTTGCAATACCTTTCGATCTGTAAAACTATCGTAGTAAAAATCCATGTTTACCTGCTGAGCCTTAAATCCTTGTCCGGGTTGTTTTACACCGAATTTCAAAAGAATACCCTCATTGGGTTGGATACGAATGACCAAAATATTCTTCTTTGAATGCCCAGCACTATATTGAAATATTTGCTGTTCGGGTCGCTTAAAGTAGATAACCAGTTCTGTAACCGTTGTAGGCATTCGCTTGGCCGTTCTTACATAAAAGGGAGTACCCTTCCATCGCTCATTATCTACGAAAAATCGAACAGCCGCATACGTTTCGGTTAACGATTGTTCAGCAACTCCCTGCTCTTCTCTATAACCTTCAACCAGCGAATCATTAATTCTTGAAGCCGTGTATTGGCCTCTAAGGGTATTACGCTCAATATCTTCACCCGTAAGTAATGGTCGTAATGCTTCGAGAGCCTTTACTTTCTCATTTCTAATATCTTCAGAGCTTTCAGATTGAGGAGGCTCCATAACGACCAGAGAAACTAATTGTAAAAGATGATTCTGAAACATATCGCGAAGCGCTCCTGTATGATCGTAATAACCACCTCTGAGGGCAACACCATCCGCTTCTGCGTTGGTAATCTCAACACGCTCTATGTACTTGGAATTCCATAGAGGCTCAAAAATCGAATTCGAAAATCGAGTTACCAAAAGGTTTTGGACCGTTTCCTTGCCGAGATAATGATCAATTCTGAAGATTTGCTCCTCATTAAAATATCGATGCAAACCTTCATTGATCGCTTTAGCGGTTTCTAGACTATAACCAAAAGGCTTTTCAACCACCAATCGTCGAAATGAAGTTGACCCCTTGTGATCATCTAATAATCCCGCTGCCTTTAATCTTTCAGCGATCGATTCATAAAGATTGGGTGGAGTAGAACAATAGAATAAATATCTACCCTCTAGTGAAAAAGTCTTATCGGTTTCAAATACCTTTTTTGCCAAGGCCGCATAGTCATCGAGATAGTCCCTCTCTAAAGTGAAGTATAAAAATCGTTCGGCGTAATTATCAAAGCTTTCCTTACGAATGTCCTTTGAAAGGTGTTCGTTTTCGAAAAGCACCTTAGCGGCAAATTCCTCGTTCGAAAAAGGGCTTCTCCCTACCCCAAGTATTCGGGTGTTTTGAGAGATTAAATCGCTGTCGAATAGACGGATTAACGCCGGAATTAATTTTCTTGAAGTAAGATCACCCGATGCTCCAAAT
>JAYPSS010000160.1:0-3424 GCA_038133115.1 Flavobacteriaceae bacterium
GATTTAGAAGATAAACCCATGATTTATGCCAATCTCACCACATCCGGGTTGAATGCGGTGATATTGGTCATAAAAATCCGATCAATAATTCGCGAAAAACAAGCGAATTCTTAGTGAGCTAATCTGCTTTTTAGCAAACGAGTCAAGATGAGCAGTAATAACGAAGTTGGATTATTCGAAAGTTTTGCTCGTGTGTTTCTCGCCATAATGCGCGAGCGATTTTCATTTAATGAAATAGTCATTTTAATTGATTGATGTGATTTTCGGGGTGCAAAAGTACGACGGTTTTATAATTTAAAAAAGGGCAATTTAAAATAAATCGCCCCTTATCAACTAAAAACAAATAAGCCCTATGAAGGGTATAATTATTTAGGAAGTAAACCAGGATTCCAATAATAGTCCTCTCGTATGATAAGACCATCCTTATTTACATCAATTTGAGAGTGATGATAACCTTTAGAGGTATTCCCCGATTTTTTGTTTCTTACGGTCATCTCCCACCAAGAAATAATTGTTGAATAATTTGCACCTTCATATTCTAATAAATCCGGGTAGCCAATTTCATTTACATCAACAACCTCATATTCTGCATAGAAATCTTTGAGCATCTCCATCTCCTGATCGGGATTTCGGGTGTCTTTCAAATCCGTGATACTCATCACATCTCGAATTACAGCATTATCAGAGTATAAGGCTCTCATTGACTCTAAATCTCCTAAAGCAATGTAAGCATATAATAATCGTGATTTTGCAATCATAGGATGATCCTTGTAAATCGTACCGTTAGTTCTTGTAGACCAAGCGTCATATGCTTTTTGCCATTTTAACTGGCTATCAGAAACTCCAAGCCTAGAAATTTTGGTTGCATCTTCGTTCATAAAGAAGATGGAGTTTCTTGGAATATTTAACTCAATTCCAGTATTCTTATCGTAACCCCGCATCGCTTGATAGGTGTATACATGAATCTGCTTGTCTTTTCCTTTTCCAAACTCCATAGCATCGGAATAAGCAGAACCTCGATTGGTGATATCAAAACCAATTACGTTGGTACTTAAATACCTTGAACGACCAATCATGTTTTCCAATGTTTTCGGCTGTGGACGCATTTCGTTCATTTGCCACCATCGAAAATCATCGGTAGTTAAATTTTGCATAGTGAGCGTATCTCCTTTGACAAAAGCATCAGTGAATTGATCAACGATGTCTATTGCAGGATGTTTGTCATAGATTTTTCCATTGACATTTTTAGACTGCCCCAAAACAAGGGTGGAGCAAACCACAAAGATGGAAACGAAAATTTGTTTCATAATTAAAGATTTTATTAGGGTTAAACTTTTAATTGGATGATGCGCCAGTTAGCCACTGCCATGTCGCCACTTGATAAAAACCGTCGGGATTAATCTCGGCCATATTCGATTGATCTGCAGGCCAGTTGATACCATCTCCTAAACGATAATTAAATAAGTCTTCAAGAGAAGAAAACATGTCCCATGACATTACTGCAGCCCAATCGGCTCCGGTTGGATGTATTTTTTGACCGGTACCCCAAGAAATCATGTTCATCTTCGATCCATTTTCTTGGAAAAAAGGCTTCCATAACTCTTTATTTTCTTGAAGAAACGCGGCGCTATTAGCTGGTCTAGCAAAATTGAATTGGATAATGGAGTTCACATAATCATCAGCGCTAGAAACCATCCAAAGGCCCGAATCAATTCGATACATTACACGAACGTCCTTTTTCCAAGTGAACTTCGTCTGTAGTTCTTGAAGCTCATTGAACTCTTTCTTCGACAATACTTTTTCAGCGTTATTCCAAAATGCATTTTTTGGGCTTAAGGTTGCAGCTACAGATGAATTTCCTTGAACGAACATATAATTATATTCTTCTTCATCGTTCATACCGTCAAGTCTAACAGCCCTTAGAAAATTCCAAGCGGCAATATCGCCGTCATTAACAGCAGATTGTGCAACTTTTTGAAAGTATTTAGTCTGTACAGTTTCAAAGGCTTCTGTATCGCCTTCAACTAGAACTGCGTGCATTGTAACAATAGCGCCTTCTTGTGCCCAGATAGCGACGGTAAATAATAGTAACAGCAAAGTTGTAATTCTTTTCATAATAGGTTCATTTATGGATTAGTTTGATGAATTTACTTGATTAATTTTGAATTGCAATATTATATTTAAATAATTTTAAGTTATTTTTATCACTTCAGTTAATTTTTAGAATTATTTCTAACAAAAACCTATAATCAATGAAAAAATCTTTATTATTTGTACTATCTATCCTTGCCGTTTCTTGTTCAGAAAGCACCACTACAAATCCTGATTTCGAGAAAAACCTAGCAACAGCCAAAAAATTCATTGAATTACACGCTGTGGAAGACTGGCAATCCCAAGCTAATTTGATTCATGATGAATTAGACTGGCAACCTCCTGCCTATGGAGCCAGTGCATACGGTAAAACAGAACACATTGAAGCCATGAAGATGTACCAAGACTTATTTGATAACATTCAATATGAAGCTCAAAGCTGGCTCCCAGGTGTAAACGAGGAGACGCTATTACCCGATGGTAGTGTTAGAACTTACGGGACTTGGACCGGAATACATACTGAAACTGGGATCCCATTCCAACTAACATCATACCATGCGATGGAATTTAAGGATGGTAAAATCGTCAGAGGTGGCGACTACTTTGACTTCAATGGTCTCATGAATTCATTTAACCAATAACCCTAAATAATGATGAAAACTATTAAAAACACTTTATTCTACACACTACTTCTTGCTGGTGGGCTCTTAGTCAATGCACAAGAAATGTATGTTTCTCTTTGGTATGGACAAATACAAAACAAAGATGTTTCTGAGCATATTGAGTTAGAAAGAGAATACTATTCCAATTTTTGGCAACACCAGATCGATGAAGGAAATATCATTGGTTGGGACATGTGGCAAATCCTTAATTCTGATGTGAATGAAATGACAACAACTTTTGTTTATGCTACTCTTCATAGCGAACCTACATTCACAACTAGCCCACTAAACTCTATGAAAGGAAAATCTTCGACTGATCGTAAGGCAGCAGAAAAGAGAGCAATGGGGCATTACATTAAAAACAAAGCAGTCACTACTAGTGTAAAAGGTGGATACGGGCCTCAACTAGAACCCGGCGGTGTCCCTACAGATATTGCAGTATTAAACTACATGGCGGTAGATCCTTATAAAGCAGATGAATACGAAAAAGCAGAATTAGAAGTGTTTATGCCTAATTTCAAAGAGAATGACCAGGTCAAAACAGGTTGGGGTCTTCATAAGATCCTCAACTATTTAGGCACTGATCACCCTGTCAACTATATCACCGTAGACTTTTACAACAGTCTTAACGACTTGTATGAAGTAAGAAATGCAACAGGAGAACTAGATGA
>JAYPSS010000161.1:0-3420 GCA_038133115.1 Flavobacteriaceae bacterium
GTGAGGTCTTCGAATCATTAATCGTATTGGTAAAGTAATTTACCAAGGTATTTAACCCACTAAGACGAGCAGTATTTCTCATCTGGGCCACCTGAGCTTCAATCGCCTTTTCAGTCTTCTCTTGAATTTTTCGAGCCTTCAACAACTCTTTGCGATTGATTAACAGCTCTTCTTGCTGCGAAGAAATCTGCTTGCGGTTTTCAATAAGCGAATAGAGCAATCCGGCAAAAGCCAAACCCGAAAATAGGGCATTAATCGCTCCGAATAAATCTCCAAAAGTGCCCCGGTCAGACCAGTCATCAAGGAAAAACATGATGCCAATCGCGGACAAAAACCATATTGCGATGGTAAAGATGATTAAAGCAGTAAATGAGTTTAGAATGTGTTTCATAGGATTAGAATAATTCTTCATCGCGTTCAATCATCAAAATTGCAGATTGTGGTACGATGAAATACTTTTCATTTTTATACTGAACCTCATAGGCTGAGTGTTGAAGAAATACGGCCAAGTCTCCTTCTCTAACTTGAAGCGGCACGTAGTTTACTCTTTGTTCGGCGGCCTTCCATGGCTCGTCTTCTTCTGTTGCATTAGGAATAGGGTAACCTGGTCCAGACTTTACAATATATCCATATTGAATCTTCTCCTTTTCTTTAACTCCTGGCGGAAGATATAATCCACTCGCCGTACGTTCAGACTCTTTTCTAGGTTTAACTAACACACGGTCACCAATTACTTGAATACGATCCAAAGCTGATAAGCTATCTGTATTTCGCATAGTAAATCCTTACATTTAGTTGTAACTCAAAGATAATGGCAAAACCTGTTTTATCCTTCCTTATTATTGCGCTTAGCTTTTCGATGCTTTCGTGCACTCAACCTACACCACTCGAACAAGCCCTCATCGATGCTGAATTCAAAGTAAAAAAGGTCCTCGACTTGGCCGATGAGCACGAAGTTCAAATTAGATACACCCAAATAATAAGAGGGGAAGACCAACTCCCTAAATTCACCACCTATTCACTATTTGAGGATAGTGAAACTTATTTCTATCCGGCATCAACTGCTAAACTTCCTGTTGCTGCCCTAGCGCTTCAACGAATTAGGGACTTACAAGCTGAAGGTGTAGCTATTGATAGAAACACTCCCTTTCACATTAGAGATCGAGATAATTACCCGATCGCTCTTGAGGACAGTACCGCTTTAAACAAAAACCTAAGTATCGCTCATCTGATTAAAAAGATCTTTCTGGTAAGTGATAACCATGCTTACAACTACCTATTTGACTTTTTAGGCACCGATTACATCAATAGCCAACTAAGAGATAAAGGATTAAAAGAGACTTCAATTCATCACAAATTTTTATTTGGAGCAGACAATAATAGGACTTGGGAGTATTACTTCTTAAACGAACAAGACACCCTTTACAAGCAGCAAAGCATTCATTCCAAAGAGCTCATAAGTAATGGAAATCTAAAGAAGATGATCAAGGGGATCGGATACCTAGACGGTAACGAGTTAGTTAATAAGCCCTTCGATTTCTCAAAGAAAAATCGCATCAGTATTAATGATCTGGAGGGAATTTTAAAACGGATTGTTTTTCCTGAAATCTTTGATTCAGATGAGCGCTTCGGTTTACTTGAAGAGGACTACGAGTTTCTACAGTATTGGATGAGTCGAAATACCCTTGAAAGTAATGACCCTGACTATAGTAGTGACCCCGATCTTTATGATAGTTACGTCAAGTTCTTTATTTACGGAGACCAAAAGGGGACGATGACCGATAAGGTAAGAATCTTCAACAAAGTAGGAGACGCCTATGGCACCCTAACCGAAACCGCATACATCCAAGACCGAGCATCAGCTATTGAATTTCTGCTTACAGCCACTGTTCATGTCAATGAAAATCAAATTTTCAATGACAATATTTATGAATACGATTCGATCGGATTTCCCTTTATGGCCGGCCTAGGTCGAGCGATCCTCAACTACGAACGCAATGGAGTAAATCAAAAAAAATAAAAAGCCTTTATCTTAGCTAGACCCCAGAAATACATCTATCATGAGAACACTTTTTTTAATTGTCTTAAGCCTTTTTAGCAGTAGTGTCATCGCTCAGAAGAAACAACCGATCGACTCTATTGTTACAGAAATTGAGTCTTCAAAGGGGATGCTCAGCACCTATTTTGATGAAAGTAAACAAAAACTGTTTCTTCAATTCAACGACTCTGTACTTGAAAAGCCGCTACTAATGGTGAGCCGCTATGTACAATTGCCTTCGGGGTATTCAGCCTATCGAAATGCAGGATCAAAAACCGCAGAACAAGTCATTCAATTCGAAAAACAAGGGAGTCGAATTTTACTAAAACAGGTTTCCTATGTCAATAATGCAGAAGCTTCAGATCCTATCTATCAAAGTGTGGTTAATAATCACCTTAACCCCATTCTAGCCAGCTTTGAAAAAGAGAATATAGAAGAAAGTGAGAACCTCATCGATGTCAGCGAATTTTTCTCTAAAGACTCTCCAAGTTTTAATGTGGTGGGAGAAACCCAAAAGAAGTCTTTTAAAATCGCAGGACTAGATAAAAAAAGATCGTTTATCGATAAGGCTAGGAGTTATCCGAGAAATACAGAGATCACACATACCCTAACCTATCCGGCAGGCAGTCCGCCTCGAGGCAATCAATCTGAAACCCTCACGTTTCAAATGAATCATTCGATCATTGCGCTTCCAGAAAATCCAATGCCTGTTCGATATACGGATCACAGAGTGGGTTGGTTTTCGCTCGAGAAATACAATTACTCCTCAGAGGCTTTAAAGTCTGATAATTATCGTGTAGCAGTACGCTGGAGAATGGAGCCTAAAGATGAGGCTGCATATCTAAGCGGTGAACTCGTTGAGCCTAAAAAACCGATTGTATTTTATTTGGACCCAGCTACACCTCTAAAATGGAGACCTTATTTCAAAAAGGGGATTGAAGACTGGAACCAAGCTTTTGAAAAAGCAGGGTTCAAAAACGCTGTGATTGCCAAAGATCCTCCGAGTAAAGAAGAAGATCCTGACTTCAGCCCTGAAGATGTAAGATATTCGGTGGTCCGCTACGTAGCCTCAACCACGCGAAACGCCACTGGGCCTAGCGTTAAAGATCCTCGTACCGGAGAGATTCTAGAAAGTGATGTCATCTGGTACCACAACCACTTACGCTCGTATCGAAACCGATATCTACTTGAAACCGGAGCCGCCAATACTAAAGCTCGCACCCTAAACACCCCTGAAGAGGAAATCGGTGAAATGATGCGTCGGGTAATTGCTCATGAGGTGGGTCATGCGCTCGGTTTACCTCACAACATGAAGGCAAGCTCTGCCTATCCTGTAGACTCCCTTCGCTCAGGTAGTTTCACTCAAAAGATGGGAATAGCTG
>JAYPSS010000162.1:0-3416 GCA_038133115.1 Flavobacteriaceae bacterium
ATGACAGAATGGGCTGCTTATGCCCAGTTTGAAGAGAATGAAAAGGGTAGGCTCCTACCGGGATTCTTTGCTGATTTCACTGTATTGTCTGAAGATTTAATGACTGCTTCAGAGAAAGATCTTCCTTTAATTGAAGCAGAGATGGTTTTTGTCTCAGGAGAGCGAGTAAAGTAACGATATCAAACCTCAATACTGGAATGAAGCCGTGAAAGTTTCATTCTTATATAGAAATGACCTATATACTTTCATTTTATAACTATTAATATCTTAACGATTTAGGTTTAAAACATTTAATTCCATTTTTGCTTCAAATTATAAAGCCATGTGTGGAATTGTAGCGAGTTTTGATTACCAAAAAGTAGAAGCAGATCAACGTAGTCAGCTTTTAGAAATGTCAAAAAAGATCAGGCACAGAGGTCCTGATTGGAGTGGAATTTTTAGTGACGATCATGCCGTTTTAGCGCATGAACGTTTAGCAATTGTCGACCCAGCTTCGGGAAAGCAGCCTCTATTTAATAAAGAAAAGACCCTTGTACTTGCCGCCAATGGTGAGATTTATAACCATCGAGAACTTAGATCTGTAGTGGGAGAGGGGTATGAGTTTCTAACGCAATCTGATTGTGAGGTAATTCTAGGTCTATATGATAAAGAAGGCGCATCATTTCTAGATAAACTCAATGGTATTTTCGGTTTCGCACTTTACGATAAATCAAAGAATGACTACCTCATTGCTCGCGATCACATGGGTATTATCCCTCTTTACATGGGGTGGGATGAGGAAGGAGTTTTCTATGTAGCTTCTGAATTAAAAGCGCTTGAAGGTTTCTGTACTCAGATAGAACTTTTTCCTCCGGGGCATTACAAAACTAAGACTATGGAAAAGCCTGAGCCTTGGTATGATCGCGAATGGAAATCGTTTGATGCTGTTAAAGACAACGAAGCCTCGATCAGTGAGCTTAGAGAAGCGCTTGAAGATGCCGTAGAGCGTCAATTAATGTCTGACGTTCCTTATGGTGTATTGCTTTCAGGAGGTCTAGATTCTTCTATCACATCCGCTATTGCGAAGAAATTTTCAAGCCGCCGCGTAGAAAGTGGAAACACTGAAGATGCTTGGTGGCCAAGACTTCATTCTTTTGCAGTGGGTCTTAAGGGGTCTCCAGACCTTGCTGCGGCTCAAAAGGTGGCGAATCACATCGGCACGGTTCACCACGAAATTACTTTTACTATTCAAGAGGGTTTAGATGCGATCAAGGACGTTATTTATCACTTAGAAACCTACGATATCACAACGATTAGAGCTGCAACTCCTATGTACCTTATGGCTCGAGTGATTAAATCTATGGGGATTAAAATGGTACTTTCAGGTGAAGGTTCTGATGAGCTCTTTGGAGGATACTTATACTTTCATAAAGCGCCTAATGCTAAAGAGTTTCACGAGGAGACTGTTCGTAAATTAGAAAAGCTTCATATGTATGATTGCTTGCGAGCAAACAAAGCTCTTTCTGCTTGGGGAATTGAAGGGCGTGTTCCTTTCCTTGACAAAGAATTCATCGATGTTGCGATGCGTCTTAATCCGTCTGAAAAAATGATCACTCCTGAACGTATGGAGAAATGGATTCTTAGAAAGGCCTTTGAAGATATGCTGCCTAGCGAAGTTGCTTGGAGGCAGAAAGAACAGTTTTCAGATGGGGTCGGATACAGCTGGATCGACACTCTAAAAGAAATGGTGAATGAAGAGGTTAGTGATAAACAAATGGAGCAGGCGGCCTTCAAGTTTCCGATTCAAACACCACAAACCAAAGAAGAGTATTTCTATCGCTCTATTTTCCATTCGCATTTCCCTTCAGATGCCGCTGCCAAGAGTGTTCCACAAGAGCCTTCTGTAGCTTGTAGCACCAAAACTGCTTTAGAGTGGGATGAGGCATTTAAAAAGATGAATGAACCTTCTGGTCGCGCAATCAAGGCGGTCCACACAGACGCCTATAAAAACTAGGGTTTGTAAACATATTAATGTTAATAACTTCAGAGCTCGGAACACTTACAAACACAAGTATTCCGGGCTCTTTCGGTTATATTTGTAAGAATGCAAAAACCGATAATGAAGTTATGAGCGAACAAGCAAAAAATCCACAGTATTCGGCAGATAGTATCCAGGCCCTTGAGGGTATGGAGCACGTGCGTATGCGTCCATCAATGTATATCGGCGATGTTGGCCCTCGTGGATTACATCATTTAGTATACGAGGTTGTAGATAACTCTATCGATGAAGCGATGGGTGGGCACTGTGATTCGATTATTGTAGCGATAAATAAAGACGAATCGATTACCGTTAGCGATAATGGTCGAGGTATTCCAGTTGGTTTACACAAGAAAGAGGGAGTTTCTGCTCTTGAAGTGGTAATGACTAAGATTGGTGCCGGAGGTAAGTTTGATAAAGATTCTTATAAAGTTTCAGGGGGTCTACATGGAGTAGGGGTTTCCTGCGTAAACGCACTTTCAATTAGTCTTAAGGCGACCGTGCAACGAGAAGGCAAGGTGTGGCAGCAAGAATACGAACGAGGTAAAGCGTTATATCCTGTAAAAACGGTTGGCGAAAGTGATTTAAATGGTACAGAGGTTACTTTTAAACCAGATCCTATAATTTTCACACAGACGACCGAGTATTCCTACGACACGCTTGCTAACCGTATGAGAGAACTCGCTTACTTGAATAAGGGAATCACAATTACTCTTATCGATCACAGAAATGTTGATGAGAAAGGAGAGCCGGTTACCGAAGTATTTAAAAGTGAGAAAGGTTTAGAAGAGTTCATATTGTTCTTAGATCAATCGAGAGAGCCGCTTATTCAAACGGTTATTTCGATGGAAGGTGAAAAAAATGGCATCCCTGTTGAGGTAGCTATGATTTATAATACTGGTTTTTCTGAGAACCTACATAGTTATGTAAACAATATTAATACTCACGAAGGGGGTACGCATCTTTCTGGTTTTAGACGAGGTTTGACCAGCACACTCAAAAAATACGCTGATTCTTCAGGAATGCTTGATAAGCTCAAGTTTGAAATTTCAGGGGATGATTTTAGAGAAGGATTAACTGCGATTGTTTCAGTTAAAGTTGCCGAACCTCAATTTGAAGGACAGACTAAAACCAAGCTTGGTAACCGTGAAGTTACTTCTGCAGTTAGTCAGGCGGTTTCAGAAATGCTTACTGACTATCTTGAGGAGCATCCAGATGATGCGAAACGTATCGTTGAAAAGGTAGTTATTGCTGCAACCGCTAGACATGCCGCTGCTAAGGCTAGAGAAATGGTTCAGCGCAAGAATGTAATGAGTGGAGGTGGTCTTCCTGGTAAACTTTCTGATTGTTCTTCACAAGATCCTGCGGAATGCGAAGTTTATCTCGTTGAGGGAGACTC
>JAYPSS010000163.1:0-3399 GCA_038133115.1 Flavobacteriaceae bacterium
GGGGTAAGTCATATAATGGTAGCACTGGAATAATTACCCGGTACCCATTGTAAGCGAAGTAATCAAGTACTCCAGAAAAGTTGCTAAGACCACCCATTAGTCCGTGAAGGACGATGATAGCCTTTCCTTTTCCCTGTTCGATAAACTCGAAATCTCCTATTGTCTGTGTGGCGTAGCCCTGTTGCATAATTGGTTGTTGCGAAAGCCAAATATAGAAAATTAGAAGAACTATCCACCTTTTGATAACTTCCTTAAAATTGTGGATAAATGTGTGATAATGTGGAAAAAAGTGGTAAATTCATGGCTATATTTGAAGAGAAATCGAAAGTATGACTCATTTAATCGGTCAATTTGAATGCAAGGCAGACGCTAAGGGGCGTGTAAATCTCCCTGTGGCGCTGAAGCAGCAGCTTGTTCCGATTTTAGAAAAGGGTTTTGTGCTCAAAAGGTCAGTGTTTCAAACCTGTCTCGAGCTCTATCCTAAAGAGGCGTACGATGAGTTGATGATGAAAATCGTTGCTAAGAATCAGTTTAGTAGAAACTATGATACGTTTTTAAGAAACTTTTTAGCCGGTTCTCAAGAGGTGAGTATTGAGGAGCATGGAAGAGTTCAGATCCCTAAGCCACTCATCTCGTTTGCTCAAATCAAAAAGGAGGTTGTATTAGCATCGGCTATTAACCGAATTGAGATTTGGGACAAAGCTCGTTACGAAGCTGTATTGCAAGAAGGTCAGGATGTTTATGCTGATCTCGCCGAAGCTATTTTCTCTGATAATGACAAACTATCATAACCCAGTATTATTGGAGGCTTGCATTGCAGGTCTTAATATCAAGCCGAATGGTGTCTATGTAGATGTCACCTTTGGTGGTGGAGGTCATTCTAGGGCTATTTTAGAAAGACTTGGCGAATCAGGAAGATTAATCGCCTTCGATCAAGATGAAGATGCCTTGTTGAATAGCATCGATGATTCGCGTTTTACCTTGGTTCCTGCGAATTTTAAGAATCTTAGTGCTCATTTACGCTTTTTAAACATCCGAAAGATTGACGGATTGCTTGCTGACTTTGGTGTTTCTTCACATCAGTTTGATCAGGCTGAGAGAGGTTTTTCTACGCGGTTTGACGCGCCGCTAGACATGCGGATGAATAAATCGATGGAGCGTAATGCGCGCGATATTATCGCTGAATTTTCGGTAGAGGAGCTGGCTTCGTTGTTTAGAAAATATGCTGATTTGCCGAATGCTTACACCCTTGCTAAGGCTATTGAGTCTGCGAGAGCTGCCGGTTCGATTGAAACCACATTTGATCTGATTCAAAGTTTGGAGTCTGCCATCTATGCCCCTAAGCGCAATCAGCAATTAGCTCAGGTGTTCCAGGCAATTCGAATCGAGGTGAATAAGGAGTTAGAGGTGATTGAATCGCTTTTAATGCAATTAAGTAAGGTAATGGATCCAGGCGCCCGAGCCGTTTTCATTAGCTATCATTCTTTAGAGGATCGATTGGTTAAGAATTTTATCCGAAGCTCTCGATTTGAGGGTGAGGCTGAAAAGGATCATTTTGGTAATCCTAATGTTGATTTTAAGAAGGTGGGGGGAGTTCAAACGCCTTCAGAAAGAGAATTGTTAGAAAATACCCGATCGCGAAGCGCCAAACTGCGTGTTGCTCAGCGTATCGAAAATAACTATAGGTCGATATGAAACGATTTCTAATTGACTTGTTAAAGGGGCATCCTCTAGTTAATGAAGAGGCTTATAAAAACTGGAGGTTCATCTTCTTTGTGCTATTCCTTTTTATACTTATGATTTATGCTGCTCATCGTGTAGATCAAAAGGTGATTAAGATTGATGGTCTTAATCAACAATTAAGTGCCCTCAGAAACGAACATGTAGATAATCGTCAGCGCATTCAAAAGGCGCGTTTAGAATCAACCCTGAGAAAACAACTGGCTCCCATCGGTTTACAGCCTACCGATCAGCCGCCACTAATACTCATCGTCGAATGAAACAGAATGACACGCAACAAATGATGATTCGAATCTATGCCGTTGCCGGTATATTGTTTCTATTCGCCTTAGGTGTTTTCTATCGTTTGGCGACGGTTCAGTTCGTGGAGCGAGAGGAATTAGAGCAATCTGCTCTAAACCAAAACCGAAAGATGGAAACCCTCGAAGCAAAGCGAGGTAATATCTATTCGGTAGATGGTGCGCTTTTGGCAACTTCAGTGCCGTCTTATCATATTTACTTTGATCCAACCGTTGTTAAAGAGGAGTCGTTTAATACTGAACTGCGTGGCTTAGCTGATTCATTAGCAGGATTAACCACTAAGCCTTCGTCGTATTGGGTGAATTATCTCAGAAAGGCAAGATCCTCTGGTGATCGATACGTTAGAATCGCTCGAGATTTAGATTATCGTCAATATGTTCGGTTAAATAAGTTCCCAATTTTTGAGAAGGGTAGAGGTAGAGGAGGTTTGATCGTCGATATGAATATTGCTCGAAAAAAACCCTTGTCTCCACTTGCCGACCGTCTGATCGGATACTATAAAGAAACTGGATCCGATGAAATTAGAGTAGGAATTGAAGGGGCTTTTAATGATCAAATTTTAGAGGGTAAACCGGGAATGCAAGAAGTTCAGCGAATTCAGAAAGGGCTTTGGAAACCTGTGAGCCTAGATAATCGAATCGAGCCTGAAGACGGTAAAGATGTGGTGACTACCCTTAATAGTAACATTCAAGATATCGCCCATCAGGCTTTAAATAGTGTACTGACCCGATATAAGGCTGATAAAGGAACGGTGATTGTGATGGATGTTAAAACAGGAGCGATCCGCGCGATGTCTAACCTCACCAAATCTTCAGACGGAGTTTACACCGAACAACTGAATGATGCTGTTGGGGCGCTATACGAGCCAGGATCAACCTTTAAATTAATGAGTTTGGTGGCTGCTCTTGAAGATCGTAAGGTAGATACGAGTACTGTTTTTCACGCGCCATACGGTCATTATAAAGTATACGACCGAATCATTCGCGACTCGCGTCATGGAGGCTATGGGGCAATTTCATTAGCTACGGCATTTACGGTTTCTTCAAATACAGCGTTTGCAGAAATGATTCACGAAGGGTACAAAGAGAATCCTGAAGCTTATGTGAATCGACTTTACAGCATGAAATTACATCAGCCACTAAACATTCCGATTGCTGGTGAAGCGTCTCCTAAAATTAGGTACCCTGGTGAAAAAGGTTGGTCTGGGGTTTCCTTGGCTTTTATGTCTCACGGCTATGAAGTTTCTATGACTCCTTTACAAGTTCTTTCATACTACAATGCAATAGCTAATGATGGAGTCTATCTGAAGCCTCAATTTATTGAGCAGATTCGAAGAGGTAATCAGATTGAGAAGCAGTT
>JAYPSS010000164.1:0-1225 GCA_038133115.1 Flavobacteriaceae bacterium
GGAACAGCAGATGCGGTTCGTAAAGCCGTAGAGCAGTTTCCGATACTTCAAACAAGTTCTTTTATCATCGCCAATGGGGATAACCTTTACAGTCAAAACGCCTTCAGAAAAGCACTAACTCACCATGACACCCCACATGCAATCATATCCTTTGAGGCCAAGCACCTCGGATTTGATGAGTCGCGAATAGCCGCCTTCGCCCTAATTCAGGTAGATGATAATAATTTTGTTGAAGGCATTATCGAAAAACCACCGGTTCATACGCATAAAAACTTCTATGACAAGGACGGATACCTACGAGTAAGTATGAATCTTAACTTGGTTGAAGGAGGTTCCTTTTATAAAGCCCTACAGGCTTGCCCTGTGCATCCGACCCGTGGAGAAAAAGAATTACCAGAGGCTATTAGAATCGCCATAAAAGAGCAACCAAAAAGCGTCTACTGTCACCTAGTCTTTGAGCAACTTCCAGATTTAACCTCTGCACAAGACCTTCAACAATTCTCTTAAATATGGGTTAAAATGGAGATAGATTTCTAAATTAATAGTATTACTATTATTTTTGCGCAGTAAATTATTAATTATGGATCGTTTACTTGCAAATCTTCGAATCAATATCCCGTCTTCTGTTTATATCAAAGACCCCGAATCTTCTGATTTAGGCAAGCGAATCATTGAGCAAAGCATTTGTCTCATTGATGAAATAGGTATTGAGGCCTTCACCTTTAAAAAATTAGGAGATGCCATTGGCTCTAACGAAAGTTCGATTTATAGATACTTCGAGAACAAGCACAAACTACTCATGTATCTATGTTCTTGGTATTGGGGATGGTTAGAATACCAAGTAGTGATCGGGAGTTTTAGTCTGAAAGATCCGCTAGCAAAATTAGAGTGTGCTATTGAAATAATTAGTCGTGAGGTTGTGGAGGATTCCAATTTCACCTTTGTTGATGAGCGTGCTCTTAATCGTATCATGATTAATGAAAACTCGAAATCATTTTTAACTAAGCAAGTAGACCTTGAAAACAAAGAAGGTAGTTTCGAGAGTTACAAGCGACTGGTTTCAAGAATTTGGGAGATGATTGAAGCGGTAGCCCCCCATTACAAACATCCAAAAACATTAGCGAGTACCATTGTTGAGACTGCGCTTTATCAGCATTTCTTGAGAGAACACTTTAAAAATGTTACCGATACGGGAGCAGAAGGCCCAAAAGAATTTTTGATTGAC
>JAYPSS010000164.1:1325-3357 GCA_038133115.1 Flavobacteriaceae bacterium
GTACCTACCGCACTGATTCAGATTCTTTTTGCGCTCATCCTATTATCGTTCTATCACCCGTTTTTCATCTTTTTCGGGATTTTCTTGTTAAGTCTCATGTTCTTCGTGTTTCGTTATACCGTCAAACGAGGCCTTGAAACTTCAATTATCGAGTCGAAATACAAGTATCGCGTCGCTCACTGGATTCAAGAAATCGCCCGATCAATTATCAGCTTCAAATTGGCGGGTAGCACCGACTTAGCACTAACAAAAAACGATGAATTGGTCGAAGGTTATCTAGGAGCGCGTGAAGCCCACTTCAAAGTGATTAAGTTTCAATACATCAAGATGATTGCTTTCAAGGTCGCTGTAACTGCGGGCTTATTAGTGATCGGCGGGCTTCTGGTACTCAATCAGCAAATGAACATTGGACAATTCGTCGCAGCAGAAATCGTTATTCTGCTTGTGATCGCCTCGGTTGAAAAACTCATAGTCAGCCTAGAAACGTTGTATGACATGCTGACTTCTATTGAGAAACTAGGTGAGGTTCTCGACTTTGATTTAGAATCTCAAGAAGGGAAACGCCCGAATTATCCAACCGCGTTCAAATTAGAACTCAAAGGAGTCGGATACCTAGTAAAAGACCGGGAGCGCCCTATACTAGATCAGATTGATTTAACCTTCGAGCCAGGAAAAACCTATTTACTTAGAGGGGCTTCAGGGTCGGGTAAATCAAGTTTGTTGCGGGTAATCGCGGGAGTAAGCACCCCAACCTCAGGAGCTGTTTTTGTAGATGATCAAAATTTAAAGTCAATACATCCCAACCACTACCGAACTCAATTAGGCCTGTCGCTTTCTGAGCAAACTCCGTTTGAAGGGAGCCTACGAGAAAATCTCATCTTTGATCGAACCGACGTTACCGATAAGGAACTAATTGCAGTTGCAAAAACAGTGGGTCTTGACGAGTTTATTAAAGAGCTGCCTCAAGGATTAGATTCTCAGATTCAAGCAGAGGGAAGACACATTTCTTACACCGTCTCTAAAAAGATTTTACTAGCAAGAGCCATTTTAAAACGTCCCAAGGTTTTAGTCTTAGAAGACCCATTAGATCAATTCACCAAGGATGAGACCACTTCAATTATTGACTATCTGACTGATCCTAACCAACCTTGGACGCTAGTAGTGGTAAGTGCCAACGACTATTGGGCGAACCGATGTCACGAACTTATTGAACTAGAAGATGGAAAAGTTAAACATACTCAATCGAACCTGTCATGCTAAATATTTCAAATAAGCCCAGCCCAAAATTCGATTTTGATAAGTACCGATCAGGGAATCGCATTTTTAGTATCGACTATTACAAGCAATTCCATCGATTCTTGCTGGTATTCTTCGCTATTTTATTCGTCTTCATGTTCTTACCCTGGACACAGAATATTACCGGTCAAGGCTATGTAACTACACTTGAACCAGACAAACGTCCACAAACCGTGCAATCACCCAGTCCTGGGCGAATAGAGGAATGGTTCGTTCGCGAAGGAGATTTTGTAACAAAAGGAGATACCATCCTTCGTATTTCAGAGGTTAAAAGCGAGTATTTCGACCCCCAATTATTGCAACGTACTAGCGAGCAACTCGAAGCAAAGAAAGGTGCGGTTCTTGCGTATTTAGACAAGATTGAGGCCCTACAAGCACAATTAGGCGCATTAGAGTCAGAGCGAGAGCTCAAATTAAATCAAGCCGAAAACAAACTGTCACAAACCGTATTATATGTACAGAATGACAGCATTAAATTCGAAGCTGCCAAAACCGATCGATCGATTGCTCAAACTCGCTTAGAAAGGGAGTTGAGTCTCTATGAAAAAGGGCTAAAATCAACTCGAGAGGTTGAGGAAAAACGACTGAAACTCAGAGAAACGGAAGCCAAGTATATCGGGGCAGAGAATAACTTTCAAAATGCCAAGAACGAAGTAGCTATTGCACGCCTAGAAATCGACCGAATTCAAGCCGAGTTTACGGATAAACTATCGAAGACTCGATCTGATCTAGCAAC
>JAYPSS010000165.1:0-3333 GCA_038133115.1 Flavobacteriaceae bacterium
TGATGTTCCTAGAATTTTTTATCTGGGGTGGCTGGTTTGTAACTATGGGTATTTTCTTACCGAGCACTCTTGGAGCAACTGGGTCAGAGAGCGCCATGGCCTATTCTACTCAAAGTTGGGGGGCAATTATTGCTCCGTTTATTATTGGTCTTATCGCTGATCGATATTTCAATGCCGAGAGAATTCTAGGGGTGCTTCACCTTGTGGGAGCATTTTTAATGTATCAAATGTCGGTAGCAGAGAATTTCGCAGTGTTCTATCCCTATGTGTTGGGGTATATGATTGCCTATATGCCAACCCTAGCTCTAGTAAACTCTGTATCCTTCAACCAGATGACCAACCCTGCAAAAGAGTTTTCTCCGATCCGTGTTTTCGGTACGATCGGATGGATCCTTGCCGGATTAATCATCAGCTTTGTTTTCAAATGGGATGCCCCTGAATCAGTCGCACAGGGAGCGCTTAGAAATACTTTCTTAATGACTGGTGTGGCATCAGCAATCTTAGGGTTATTCAGCTTTACACTTCCAAAAACACCTCCTACAGCTAAAAAAGGAGCCGTGACGGTTAGCGATATTTTAGGACTCGATGCCCTAAGCCTTCTGAAGGACAGAAACTTTTTAGTATTCTTTTTATCGTCAGTACTTATTTGTATTCCGTTAGCCTTCTACTATCAGCACGCCGCACAATTCTTGGGTGAAATTGAAGTAGCCAATCCAGCGGGCAAAATGACTATCGGACAAATCTCAGAAGTTCTTTTCATGCTTCTTTTACCGGTATTTTTCACCCGTTTCGGATTCAAGAAAACGATTCTAGTAGGTATGGCTGCTTGGGCAGTTCGTTATTTCCTATTCTCCATCGGAAATGCAGATGACGGAGTTTTCCTATTACTTATCGGTATCGCCCTGCACGGTATTTGTTACGATTTCTTCTTCGTATCCGGCCAAATTTATACGGATACCAAGGCAGGTGATAGTGTGAAAAGTGCAGCGCAGGGTCTAATTACTCTAGCCACTTATGGTGTGGGTATGCTCGTTGGATTCTGGATCGCAGGACATATCACTGACAGCTACGCTCTTAGCAATGGTGGACACGAATGGAATCAAATCTGGATTTTTCCTGCCCTATTCGCTATT
Source organism: Flavobacteriaceae bacterium (assembly GCA_038133115.1). Classification (GTDB taxonomy): domain Bacteria; phylum Bacteroidota; class Bacteroidia; order Flavobacteriales; family Flavobacteriaceae; genus UBA3478. Next base: position 1,134 of record JAYPSS010000165.1, read on the forward strand.
GGGGTTTTTGTGTTATTTGCGGTATTTTTCCGTTCCGAAAAAGTTGAATACAAATCATAATTATGCCGAAGAAAATCAAACTTGGAATATTAGGTGGCGGAGGCGACTCCCTAATCGGAATCGTTCACCGAATTGCAGCATTTATTAATGACAACTACGAAATTGTCGGAGGGGTTTTCAATCCAGACAAAAACGTAAGTATCGAATTTGCAAAGCATATCGATATTCCGACCAATCGTATCTATGCGACTGTTGAAGAGTTAGTTGCTGCAGAAATTGAACTGCCCGAAGAGGAGCGCATGCAAGTGGTTAGTATCCTTACCCCTAACTTTCTTCATTTTCCAATGGCTAAAACGCTTCTTGAAAATGGATTCAATGTGATCTGTGAGAAGCCGATGACTACCTCCTACAAAGAGGCAAAAGAAATCGCTGCACTTCAAGAAAAAGGTGGAGCGGTATTCGCACTTACACACACCTACACCGGATATCCGATGGTACGTCAAATGAGAGAAATGATTCGCTCAAGGGCCATTGGCGACGTTCATAAAGTAGATGTTCAGTACTATCAGGGTTGGATCAATCCGCTCATTCACGACGAAGCTTCGAGAAAAGCTACCTGGAGATTAGATCCTGAAAAATCAGGAATCTCATGTTGTGTTGGGGATATCGGAGTTCACGCCTTTAACCTGGTAGAATATACCACAGGTCTTGAAATAAAAGAAGTATTGAGCGACTTCAATTTCTTATACGATGACAACGTAATGGATGTTGATGCGACTGTACTGGTTCGCCTTGACAAACATGTAAAAGGAGTGGTTCGATCGAGTCAAATTGCTACCGCTGAAGAAAACAATATTATTCTTTCCATCTACGGAAATGAGGGTGGCTTAAAATGGGAACAAGAGAACCCGAATTATCTATACCTGCTTAAAGAAGGGCAACCGATGCAAGTTCTGAAGCCAGGGCACGGATACAACAGCCCGTTTTCATTAGAGGGCACCAAAGTACCTCCAGGACACCCTGAAGGGCTTTTCGATGCAATGGCTAATATTTACCTAGGAGTTGCGAAAGCAGTTCGCGGAGAAACCTATCATGACGGGGCATTCCCAACAGTGACCGATGGTCTACGTGGAATGAACTTCATTGAAGCTACCGTTGAATCGAATGCGAAAGGAAATGTTTGGGTCGCTTTAGACTCTCAACAATAATAAGAACGCTATGAAAACGATTAAAGGACCTGCGTTATTTCTAGCGCAGTTTATCGACAGTAAACCTCCATTTAATTCCCTAGAAGGACTATGTCAATGGGCAGCAGATTTAGGGTATAAAGGAATTCAAATCCCAACTTGGGAATCTTTCTTAATTGATTTAGACAAGGCCGCCGAAAGCCAAGACTATTGTGACGAACTCAAAGGAAAGATCGCCTCATTCGGATTAGAAATCACCGAGCTATCAACACACCTTCAAGGTCAGTTAGTAGCAGTACATCCGGCCTATGACCTAATGTTCGATAATTTTGCACCTGATGCCGTAAAAAACAATCCAAAGGCAAGAACAGAATGGGCGGTTGACACGGTAAAAAAAGCAGCTACAGCAAGTAGACGTTTAGGACTTAATGCACATGCAACCTTTTCAGGTTCGCTATTATGGCACACCATGCACCCTTGGCCTCAACGCCCAGCAGGACTAGTTGAAATGGGCTTCGAAGAATTAGCTAAAAGATGGATGCCTATTTTGAATCACTTCGACAAAGAAGGAGTAGATGTATGTTACGAGGTTCATCCGGGAGAAGATATCCATGATGGAGATACTTTCGAGCGTTTTCTAGAAGCAACCGGTAATCATAAACGCGTAAATATTCTTTACGATCCGAGCCATTTTGTTCTGCAACAGCTTGACTATATCGAATACATCGATCATTACCACGAATTCATCAAGGCCTTTCACGTGAAAGACTCAGAGTTCAATCCGACTGGGAAAAAAGGAGCCTTCGGAGGATACAACGATTGGTCTGATCGCGCGGGACGTTACAGATCTCCTGGTGATGGTCAAGTAGACTTTAAAACCATTTTCTCAAAACTTACGCAATACGGATGTGATATTTGGGCAGTAATGGAATGGGAATGTTGCATCAAGAGTCCCGAGCAAGGAGCTAGAGAAGGTGCTACATTTATCAAAAATCACATCATTGAAGCCACCG
>JAYPSS010000166.1:0-3320 GCA_038133115.1 Flavobacteriaceae bacterium
CCCGAGAACAATAAGGTAAATACCAAAGAAAGTGGTGACATCTCCTATGACTACTTAATTGTAGCTCCGGGGCTTGTAATGGAACCTAGTATGATTAAAGGATTACCTGAAGCACTTGATAAAGGAGTTGTTTGTAGCAACTATACCGATCCAGAACACACTTGGAAGTCATTGCAAAATTTTAAAGGAGGCAATGCAATTTTTACCCAGCCAGCAACGCCCATCAAATGTGGTGGTGCTCCGCAGAAAATTGCCTATCTAGCTGCAGATTACCTCAAAAAACAAGGGCTATCTAACAAATCCAATGTGATGTTTGCCACTCCTGGAACGGTAATTTTCGGTGTTCCAGTGATCAGAGAGACCTTGATGAAGGTAATTAGACGCTACAACATCAAGTTTCATCCATACAACACCCCCGTAGAAATTGACTCAGAAAATAAGATGGTATACTTTGTAGATAAAACTCCTGAAGACCATGCGTGTTTCATGCAAAAGGAAGGTAGTTCTTACGAAGCTGGAAATGTCTTTGGCGCAACAAAAACTGAAGACTGTAGAATTGCGGTGCCATTCGATTTTCTTCACATAGCGCCGCCGCAAGCTGCACCAAAATTTATTAGAGAATCGACTCTAGCTAATGAAGGGGGTTGGTTGAGCGTTGATAAGCACACCCTTCAGCACACCAAGTATGCTAATGTCTTTGGACTGGGTGATGTTGCGGGGTTACCTACGGCAAAAACAGGAGCTGCAATTCGCAAACAAGTTCCTGTGGTATTAGACAATATCTTACGTCTTATCAAATCAAACGCCATTGGCACAAAATCGTATAATGGCTACTCATCTTGTCCTTTGGTTACAGGATACGGTAAAATGGTACTTGCAGAGTTTGATTACGACAACAACTTTACTCCAGACCCAAAACTCAAACAAATGCTCGTATTCGATTCTTCGAAAGAGCATTGGAGATTATGGATACTGAAAAAATTCGGACTTCCCTATCTGTACTGGAATAAAATGCTAAAAGGAGAGGACGTATAATTTTTTAAATATGTAACCTAGATTACACCCACTTAAACAGTGGGTGTTTTATTTTTGAAACGTGAAAAAATGATCCTATGGAATTTATAATGCAACCCTGGCCATGGTATGTTTCTGGCCCACTCATCGCTCTTGTGATGTTTTTCTTAATCTTCTCAGGAAGAAACTTCGGTATGTCTGGTAATTTGCGCATCATGTGCGCCGCTCTAGGGGGAGACAAAGCTTGTGACTTCTTTCGCTTTGATTGGAAAGCTCAGCGTTGGAATTTAGTTTTTGCACTTGGCGCAATTTTAGGGGGCTTCGTGGCCGCTGAATTTCTAAGCACCGACACATCAGTAGCAATTACAGAGAGTACAATCGAAAAACTAGCCCAGTATGGTTTTACAGACGGTGGAGCCGCCTATCTCCCAGAACAACTATTCAGTATAGATTCTCTTAGCAACCCCTATACATTACTGTTGCTAGCCATCGGAGGGTTTCTTGTTGGATTTGGTTCTAGATATGCAGGAGGATGTACTTCTGGCCACGCGATCTCTGGCTTAAGCGACCTTCAACTTCCTTCACTCATTGCGGTGATCGGTTTCTTTATTGGAGGCCTCTTTATGGTTCATATCCTATTCCCAATTTTATTCTAAAAACACGCTTTACCCATGAAAACACTAAAATATTTAATTACAGGTATCGTATTTGGAATTATTATGTTCAAATCAGAAGCGGCTTCTTGGTTTAGAATTTTTGAAATGTTCCAATTTAATTCGTTCCACATGTACGGAATTATTGGTTCGGCTCTTGCTACCGGAGTTATAGGTATTCAACTTATTAAACGTCTAAAACTTAAATCCTTTTCTGGAGAAGAAATTATTATACCACCGAAAGCAAAAGGATGGAAAAACTATTTGTTCGGAGGTATTTTATTCGGTTTAGGATGGGGGCTTGCCGGAGCATGTCCTGGCCCAATCTTTACGTTAATTGGAGCAGGTTTCCTTCCCCTTATTTTAGTCCTTGCATTTGCAGTACTCGGCACCTTCGTTTACGGAATTCTTAGACCAAAACTACCTCACTAAAAACTCTTTAATTCATTTTGTTTATTGATTTTAGGAAATACTTAAACAATTTGTATCTTTGAAGTAAGGTGCATTCATAACAGTAGCGCCGTACTCGCTATGAAAACAGATTCTTTAAGTACCCAAAAAATAAGCAAAAGCCTGTCAGACTTTGATTTTGAAGAAATTGGAGACGAACATCTGTACACGGGTCTTCAAACGCCCATGCGTGAGGATGCTTTTGCGCTAACTGACCAGCAAAAGAAGGAGAAAATTGCCCATCTTTTCGAACAGATTATGCATGTAATGGGATTAGACCTTACTGATGATTCCCTTAAAGGCACTCCAAAGCGAGTCGCTAAAATGTATATCGATGAGATTTTTTCAGGGCTAAATCCTATGAATAAACCAAGTATCGCCTTATTCGAAAATAAGTATGAATACGGTCAAATGCTTGTTGAAAAAGACATTACCTTCTATTCAAATTGTGAGCATCATTTTGTACCAATCATCGGTAAAGCTCATGTAGCTTACATCTCATCAGGTCAAGTTATTGGTTTATCGAAGTTGAACCGTATCGTTCAGTACTACGCCAAACGACCACAAGTTCAAGAGAGACTTACCAACCAAATTGGCACCGATTTACAAGAATTATTAGCCACTGAGGATGTTGCGGTAATTATCGACGCTAAACACCTATGTGTTTCCTCTAGAGGCATAAAAGACGACACTTCTGCCACCGTTACTTCATTCTACGGAGGCGAGTTCAAGAAACCTGAAAAATTAGCCGAGTTACATCGCTATATTTACAAGTAATGAAACTATTTGATTCGTTAGCTAACACCTTTAAAAAAGTAGATCAAGGAATGTCAAGAGCTACAGAAATGCCATTGTTTGAAATGCAAACCTTACAAGGGAGCAAAATCAATTGGAGTAAATTCGATGGCCAGTATTTGCTCTTTGTGAATGTGGCTTCTGCTTGTGGCTTTACCCCCCAATACAAGGGCCTGCAAAAACTATACGAAAAGTATCAAGAACAATTAGAAATTATAGGCCTTCCCTGTAATCAATTCGGAGCCCAAGAACCAGGAAATGCCGAGGAGATAGCTTCATTCTGTGAATTGAATTTTGGTGTTTCATTTACGCTAACTGAAAAGATTTCGGTTAAGGGAGTGAACCAGCATCCACTATACAAATGGCTTACAGATGCCAATGAAAACGGAATTAAAAGCAGTTCTGTTA
>JAYPSS010000167.1:0-3278 GCA_038133115.1 Flavobacteriaceae bacterium
CATCATTGAAGCCATTGTTGATGCTAACTCATTCCTCGCCTACAAAGAGTCTTATGGAAAAAGCTTGATCACTGGTTATGCACGCATTGATGGCTGGGCGGTAGGAATTGTGGCTAATCAGCGTAAAATCGAAAAAAACGCAAAGGGTGAGATGCAAATTGGTGGGGTGATTTATTCAGACTCAGCCGATAAAGCAACCCGTTTCATCGCCAACTGTAATCAAAAAGGAATTCCACTAGTGTTTCTGCATGATGTTACAGGCTTTATGGTAGGTAGTAAGAGTGAACATGGAGGAATTATTAAGGACGGAGCCAAAATGGTGAACGCGGTTAGCAATTCTGTAGTTCCAAAATTTAGTATAGTCATGGGTAATTCGTACGGTGCCGGCAACTACGCTATGTGCGGAAAAGCTTATGACCCACGATTAATTGTGGCATGGCCTTCGGCAGAGATCGCCGTGATGAGCGGAGGTTCAGCATCCAAAGTACTGTTGCAGATTGAAGAGGCTAAACTTCAAAAACAGGGAAGTAACCTTTCAGACGAAGAAAAGAAGACACTATTAGAAACCATCGAATCAAAATATAAGGAAAGTACATCGCCCTACTACGCTGCCTCTAGATTGTGGGTTGATGCGATCATCGACCCTGTGGAGACTAGAAAATTAATTTCACTCGGGATTGATATGGCCAATCACAATGACGAAAAGCAGACTTTCAATATGGGAGTGCTACAAGTCTAAAGTGTAGCCTTCTTATTGATCTTACCAGTCGCTGTGTAAACAAAGTCTCTGGCAATCACCTTACGAGGCTTGTGATAGTTCGGCCAATCGAGCGTTTCGATTAATTCCTTCACAGCGGATAATTCAGAATCCTTCTCAGCATTTATTACCACCGTAACCTGACTACCTAAATCTGGATGTGGGGTTCCACAAACAAAAAACTCTCCTTCTAGGTGGTTCGATCTCAAAATTTCTTCTACGACCCTCGGATAAATTTTTATTCCCCCTGTATTAACAACCTCATCTAATCGTCCAATCAGAATGAAATGAGATTCATCAACAAGCTTAACTTCATCATTAGTAAGATGGGTTTTGGCACGAAGATGCGGTGTTTCAACAAATAGCGCCCCGTTGTTAGCTCTTGAAATTTTAATGTTATCCAAGGTCTTAAAAAAACGATGGTTATTTGGGTAGCGCTCTCTTAGGGCAATATGAGATAAAGTCTCAGTCATTCCATAAGACTCTATAATTCGTTCTGGTTTCTTTAGTAAATTACCTAGCGCAGCATCAGACAAATCAGCTCCTCCAATCAAAATATTCTCAATAGAGTGAAAACTTTCTTGACTATTCAATAATTGGTGTGGTGTCATGGAAGCCCAATGTATTTTTTGATGATGAAACATAGAAGGTTGTATCACAGATGAAGGTGTGACTGTCATTAAATCTGCCCCTACCCGCATCGCCCGTACAAGCATCATTAGCCCGCCAACACCACTTAACGGAAGACATAGTAATAAGTTAGAATGGGCCGTTAATCCGAGCGCCTTAATACTCAAGTCTGCGGATGCCACTAATTCCTCTATGGTAAATTGAATTTCTTTTGGCTTACCGGTAGAACCTGAGGTACGAATTCGTAAAAAGTCCATCGAACCCTCAGAAAGCTTGTATAATTCCCTAATGACAAATTGCAAACCCTCAGGAGCATTAAAAAATACTTCCTCTTCTAATTGAGCTAGAGACTCAGAAGATTGAATGGCATGACCATTGAGTTTCCAAGGCTTAAAATGCATCGTTATCGGTTGATCCAACTAATTTTTGTTTCGTATTCTTCCATTGATACTTTTTAGAGAACACATAGAGTATAAGTGGATAAACAATAAGCAATGGCAATAAGGCATCCATTCCAAAGCTAGGTTTGCTTACGTCCTTTAATATCGAGGGAACATTGAAAGCGGTCCAGTCTGCCGACACCAATAAAGCACCAATTAAATTATTAGCCGCGTGAGTTCCTAGGGCTAATTCAATTCCTTCATCAGCTAGGGTCATGATGCCGAAAAAGAAACCTGATCCGATATAATAAGCCAGGATTCCATACCCGAGCTTCTCCACTTCTGGATTCGCAATATGCATAAGGCCAAACAATACGGAGGGAATCACCAGTGCCCAGAATCTTCTTTTCGAAAAGAAACCTATACTTTGTGTTAAATGACCCCGAAACATCAGCTCCTCAAAGGAAGTCTGAAAAGGAATCATCACTAGCGCTACGATTAAAAAAGGCCAAAAGGTTGAGAAATCAAATTGCACGACAAAATGTTCTGGAGCTAACAGGTACTCAGCAAGTACAGACGCTAAAACAACCATCGACCAGATAAAAAAGGAGAAACCTACTCTACCCCAGTCAATTTTATGTCTTCCTGTAAATTGTTTTACAACGGGTAGCTTTAAAACGAGAATACCATAGACTAATACTATCCAAAAACCTAAAACCAGAGGTAATAAAATAACAAAGAGCGTCGTTGTGGAACCCAGCATTTCAATCATCTGCTTCATTGCTGTTGCTGTATCTACAGGGCTATTAATGGTTACCCAAAAATTATAGACCATAAGTGCAAAAAACAAAACAGGGATAAATAGAAATTTCCAAAAGGATGCTTTGGTCTGTTCTAATCGCTGTATAAACATTAGTTCGCTTTTAAAGTTGGATCTTCCAAGGTAATTCATTTTGATAAGACAAGGCTCCATTAGCAACGAGCAGGGGCGAATCAAAATTGTTTGTATATAAACTTCCTGTGCCTAATCCCTGTTCTAGGGTTGGGTTTAATGTTGCGGTATACTGAGCAATAGCGTTTAGCCCAATATTACTTTCTAAAGCGCTCGTAATCCAAAATTGATCATGAATGCGTCTATATTGCTCAATAGCGCCATATCCACCTATCAAAGCAGGTTTAAAGATGAGATAATCGGGCTGAATCGTATGGATACAATTGGTTCTTGACTCTAAAGTTTTTAAACCAATAAGTTCTTCGTCTAAAGCAATAGCAATTGGACTTTCTTCAACAACTCTTGCCATTTCTTGCCATTGCCCAGACTTGATAGGTTGTTCTATAGAATGTACTTCTAAGACTGACAACTTATCCAAAATCGATAAAACCGACTCCGCATCAAATGCGCCGTTTGCATCTACCCTTAAGGTAAGCTCTTGATTGTTAAAACGATCTCTTATAGATTTTAATAATCGATATTCTTCGTCGAAGTTGATTGCTCCAATTTTCATTTTAAG
>JAYPSS010000168.1:0-3222 GCA_038133115.1 Flavobacteriaceae bacterium
GAATTCACAGAAAGTTTCTGTGTTAACGACTTTGTAAGCGAGTATAACTCGTACAAAGGAAATGCTTATGGCCTGGCAAATACCTTACGTCAAACTGCATTTTTAAGACCGAAATTAGCCTCTAATAAAGTGTCTAACCTATTCTTTACTGGCCAATTAACGGTACCTGGTCCTGGAGTACCCCCAGCCCTAATTTCTGGAAAAATTGTCTCCGAACTACTTCTAAAACAAAGCGTATGAAAAACTTGTTCGACCATGTTTCTGAGCAGTGCAGCCAATTAGTTACAAAGGCTTACAGTACGAGCTTCTCAACCGCAACAGCTCTACTGGCACCTTCTGTTCGCTCCCATATTTTCAATATCTATGGCTTTGTTCGATTCGCAGATGAAATCGTTGATAGTTTTCATGACTACGACAAAGAACAACTATTCAAAAACTTCGAGCGTGATTTGGCAGAAGCATTAGAACATAAGATTAGTTTAAATCCTATTCTCAACTCCTTTCAAAACACCTATCACACCTTTAATATTGATTATGATTTAGTGGCTGCTTTTATGAAAAGTATGCGAATGGATCTCACTAAGAGCACCTATAGAAGTGTTGAAGAATACAAGGAATACATCTATGGATCTGCCGATGTTGTGGGGCTCATGTGCCTTACTGTTTTTGTTGAAGGTGACAAAGAAAGGTACACATCTTTAAAAGAGTCAGCAATGGCATTAGGCTCTGCATTTCAAAAAGTTAACTTTCTACGAGACCTTAAGGCAGATTTTGAAAATCTAGGGAGAACCTATTTTCCTAATGCGAATCTAGAAGCTCTTGATGAAGCTTCTAAACAAGCAATTATTGACGAAATTGAGGCCGATTTCAATTTAGGTTTTGAAGGAATACAAAAATTACCCGCAACGGTAAGATTGGGAGTGTATACCGCTTACCGCTATTACAAGCGTTTATTGGATCGTCTAAAAAACACACCCCCACTTGAAATCAAAAATAGTCGTATCCGGGTTCCAAACTATGAAAAGCTCGGTCTAGTGGCTCAGGCCTATTTTGAAATCAAATTTCAACGCGTATAAATCTATGAATACACTTTTGGCAATTTTGACATTTTTAGGAACGTTCGCGATCATGGAATTCATGGCATGGTTTATTCATAAATACATCATGCATGGTGTATTGTGGGTACTCCATAAAGATCATCACCAAAAAGACCACAATTCTTGGTTTGAAAGAAACGACGCCTTCTTTTTATTTTTCGCGAGCCTCAGTATGTTCTTCTTAATGTTCGCAAAAGAATACTTTTGGTTAGCTACCCCGATAGGTTTAGGGATTTTGGCTTACGGCATCGCCTATTTCGTTGTTCATGATATTTTTATTCACCAACGTTTTAAGTGGCTCAGAAATATCGATAACGCTTATGCACGCGGAGTTCGTCGCGCTCACAAAATCCATCACAAACATCTAGGTAAAGAGAAAGGTGAAAATTTTGGCATGCTAGTCGTTCCCAAAAAATATTTCAAATAGGTGATTGGAATCATCGGTTCTGGAATCGCAGGGCTTTCTGCTGCACTACGACTCAGACGTCTAGGTTATGAAGTAACTGTTTTTGAAGCGCATACAGGACCAGGGGGTAAACTCGATGAAATTAGTCAAGACGGCTATCGATTCGATCTCGGCCCATCCCTATTTACTATGCCTCAATACATCGATGAACTCTTTGAATTGTTTGATGAAAATCCGAGAGATCATTTCAATTATCTTAAAAAAGAAACCCTTTGCAATTATTTCTGGACCGATGGCACTCGATTTCAAACTCCGGCCGAAAGAGAGCAGTTTATAACTGCTTTTAGCACTTCTTTCAAAGAGAATCCGGCGAAGGTGAGGCAATTTCTTGAAGACAACGAACTGAAATACGAACTTACTGCCCCCCTATTTCTTGAACGATCACTTCACCGTCTAAAAACCTATCTCAATGGGATTACGGTTAAAGCTATCGCAAAGATCTATCGGCTCGATTTATTTAAATCGCTTTACCAAACCCTACAATCCTATTTCAAAAATCCCAAAAGCCTGCAGTTTTTTAGTCGACACGCGACATATAATGGTAGTTCACCCTACCAAACTCCTGGGATTATGTCACTTATTCCTCATCTAGAGATGCATTTTGGAACTTATTATCCTGAAGGTGGAATGAGAAGTATCACCGAATCGCTTTATCAGCTAGCGATAAGGCATGGCGTACATTTTCACTTTGATGAAAAGGTTACCCGAATCGATTTAAACAAGGGTAAAGTAATTGGGCTCTCAACGGCTAAATGTTCTTATCTTTTTGATATTGTCGTAAGCAATATGGATGTGGTGCCTACCTACAGAAAACTACTTACAGGCATTAAAGCTCCCGAGAAAACACTTGCTCAAGAACGATCGAGCAGCGCTTTGATCTTCTATTGGGGAATTCAGAAAACCTTTAAAGAATTAGACCTACACAATATTTTCTTTTCAGATAGTTACGAGGAAGAATTCAACTGTATTTTCAAGAAAAAGACGCTCTCTGAAGACCCAACGGTCTATGTCAATATCAGTAGCAAACACACCGCTTCTGACGCTCCTGAAGGCGGAGAAAACTGGTTCGTTATGATCAACGCACCAGGAAACTACGGCCAAAATTGGGAAGAGCTGATTGATTTATCTCGGGAACGTATTTTGAACAAGTTGAGCCTTCTGTTGGGAGTAAATATCCAAGAACTCATTGAAACCGAATTTGTTTGGGACCCAAGAGGTATTGAAGCCAAAACAGACTCGTTCTTAGGAGCTCTCTACGGTGCCGCAAGTAACGATCGTATGGCTGCGTTTTTAAGACATCCGAATAGAGCGCCTCAAATTTCAAACCTTTATTTTTGTGGTGGATCGGTGCATCCTGGCGGAGGTATTCCACTTTGTGTACAATCTGGAAAAATAGTAAGCGAACTCATCAATGAAGACTACCCAAAATAACCTCATCTCTCAAGTGATCGCCTTTATTTGGCTTCCTCACGTGGTAGGTATTATTGGAATTAGTTTGGGATTTCAAGAGTGGTTTGTGCAGAAAACGGTTCTTAACCTTATCGCCTCATTCGGATTTTTTTCCCTTTATTTTCCCATTCAAAATAAACGAAGATGGATGCTCTTCAGTTTATTCTTCTTAGGCGGGATGACGGTAGAGTGGTTAGGTGTCCATCACGG